>JAISSJ010000181.1 GCA_031273195.1 Candidatus Fibrimonas sp. | reverse complement strand
GCGTGGAAGGCGATGAATTTGAGCATTTAACCCTTGCCTACGCCTGCACCGTGCATAAAAGCCAGGGCAGCGAATATAAAACCGTAGCGGTTATGCTTGACCATTCGCATTCCATTATGTTGCAGAGAAATCTGCTATACACCGCCGTCACAAGGGCAAAGGAAAACATATGGGTTTTGGCAAGCCGCAGTTCTTTGGAAACCGCTGTTCGCAACAACAGGGAAAGGCACAGGTGGACGGCTTTGGCGGAGTTTATATGATACGCCGCATCAATCCTGAACTCAGCGAATAGAGTAAATGTTTGCAAAATTGCAAATGTTTATTTTTTTTTGTCCGCTTTTGCGGATTTATTGCTATATTTATAATAAATTTTATCAGAGGTAGTTATGGAGATTAGAATTAAACCGGTACAGGCAACTGTTATCCGAAGTCCGCAGTTCTCCAAACCCGGAAAAATTAGCTGAGTTTGAAAAAAACGACAAACTTATTTTGAGCATAATTAAATAATATGAATAGCCACGCTTTGATTACACCTGAAAATGGGCTTACATTTTTCTCTTTTGAAAAGTTAACTTGACAGCAATCAAGAAAATCCTTTAATCAGGCGAATCATGGTTCTGACAAATGGGCAAAACTTCACGGTTTTATAAAAGCGGTATGCCAACACCTATGTTAATATCAATAGATAAACCGTTTTGGTCTCCAACTTTAAGTATTTTTTCTTCGCTGCTGAACGGATCGTTACTATAATAGTCCCCAGAACGTGATAAGTAATGAGTGAAGCCATAGCCAATGCCGATATCAAAAAATAAACTTATTTTAGAGTACTTGATTGAATAACCAATATAACCCAAAACATCCACATTTATAGCAGATGCGTCACCAGCTTTATCCTCATATTCAGCTTTCCCATCTTGCCCTATCCCTATCCAATCTTCCCAATGGTCAGTCTTTTCCCAATAAGAAATATTTGGTATTAGCTGCAAGTAAAACCCATCTGCATTTCCATTTACAAATCGGCGAATACCAATTCCAGAACCAATTGCAAATATTGCAAATACTTCGTTATAATCCCTTGCTGTCGTATACGTGCTTTTTTTCGTCATTAGAAATGGATCTACAATCAGAGCATAACGTTCATTAAAAGGAAATTCTCCTGTCAAATAAAACATGAACGGAAACGCGTTTTCAACAAAACCTGTTATTAACCTAACGGGATGGAGATAAACAGAAGTTTTTTGGTTAGTGTTTAACGGAATATCCGTATTTGATACTTCCGCAGAAACACTGGTGAATGCCATAGCAAGCACAATGCCTGCCGCCAAGAGAAAACTTCTAGTTTTCATGAGAACCTCCCGTTGTTGAATTCTTCCCCCCGCCACGCTTCCCTGGCTTCTTGGAAGCCTGCGTAGCAAGCGTGCAAAGTGTCCCTGCAATGCCTTCCCGCAGCTTGCGGAGAAAGCTCTGAAATCGTAATTTTTTATATCTGCGTTCATTTTTTCTCTCTAATTAAACGATTTTCGGCATAAATCATGTAGCATTTAAAGGATGGTTTAAATGTTACACTTTTTACCCCCGAAATCTTGCCAAAAACGCAATTTTTTTCTATATTTGGGTGTAGCATTTAAAGGATCCCTTAAATGCTACACTTGCATTCCCAACAAACCCGATGATATAGGGCTAAATGAGGTTTTCAACAATTCGGCAAAATATTGTAAAGGTAGCGAAATTCGTTCAAAAATGCGTTTTTTTTGGCGTGAGGGGGGATTTATCAAGTGAATCAAGGTTCAGATGATTTTCTACATTACCCCTGATGTTTCGCACCTTATTCATATTATCAGCCTGTGCCTCCATGCTTTTTGCGGCGGGAAGCTCAATTAAAAGCGAGCCTGTTCTGCTGGAATCCATAGTTGCCGTTGTGGACGGCAAGGTTGTTTTACGCTCCGACTTAATGACTCTGCTCTACCAGTATCAGACTGCTCCCGGTTTTTTGCAACTGCCCGAACATGAGCAAACTGCAAGGGTTTTAGACAAGATTATAGAAGAAAAGGTTTTGCTCTCCCGCGTTTCCAGAGATTCCATAACGGTAGATGATGCGGAACTCTCGCAAAGAGTGGACGCACACGTGAAGGGTTTGGCCTCCCGGCAGGGTGCGTCTGTGGCTGCACTTGAAAGAGCTATAAAGGAACAACTCGGAATAAGCATGGCCCAGTACAGGGAAAGACTGATGGAACGCTTCAAAGACGAAATGCTGCTCTCCCGCATTCGGCAAAAACACGTAGGCGTGATAAACCCAACAAGAAAAGAAGTGGAGGAATTTTACTCCGTTTACAAAGACAGCATCCCACGCCAGTACGATTGCCTTCTGTTCAGCACCATAAGCATAGCAATAGAACCCGGCAAGCATATATCCGATTCCGTTAAAAACGTTGCCCTTGCCATAATAGATTCTTTGGACAGGGGGGTGCATTGGGCCTTGCTTGCCCAAAATCATTCGCAGGACTTTTCAAGCGATACCTCCGCATATTCACGCAGAGGCTCTGGAGAGCCGGATTACGAAAGGGCTGCCATGAGACTTAGCATTGGCGAATGGACAGACCAGCCGGTTTTGACAAAAGATGGCTGGAACATAATAAGACTCTTGGGAAAAAAAGAAGACGGCATAAAAACCTCACGCATACTTCTCAGAATAAATCCATCTCAATCGGATTCTCTTAACGCCTTACGTAAATTGGATTCTCTGAAAAACGAAATTGAAAAGGGAAAAATAAGTTTCTCAAAAGCAGCGGAAGCCTTTAGCAAAGACAGGGAAACCTCTTACAAGGGCGGGAGTTTTGGCTGGCAAGAGAGAAAATTTATAGAACCCGTTTACGATAGAATAGTGTCTTCGCTAAATATAGGCGAGGTTTCAAAACCGGAAATTTTCGATGGCTCTTACAAGATTTTTCGCTTGGACAGCGAAGCACAGGTCAGGGAATACAATTTGGAAGAGGATTACCCTGTTATTGAAAATATTGCGGCTTCCTACATATCAAACAAAAAACTGCAATCGTTGATAGACCAGTGGAGAAATGAGGTTTATATAGATATAAGGCTGTGAGCGGCGGTTAGTTCTCATAGGTTTTCAAAATTCCCTCTGCGACCGCCCTCCTTGAAGTTCGCATATCCATAGCTTGTTTCTCTATATATTTGTGAGCTTCCTGCTCGTTCATTTTTAAGTATGATATCAGTATGCATTTTGCACGGTCTATTATACGTATGTTTTCAATTTTCCGCTTCAGTTTCAAATTCTCGGTTTGCACAAGTTTTATCCTGTTGTGCATAGCCTTAGCCAGCATTAGCGCAGACCAGAAAATATCCCTGTTTATCGGCTTTGAAATGGTTAAAATGCCGTATTCCTCGCAAGCGGCAGAGACCGCATAAAAATACTCGTTCTTTGCCACTAGAATTACCTGCGACAAACTTTTGGAAGCTATGCTCTGCGCAAAACTCTCGCCGGTTTCATCGGGCAGCGGGGCATTGACAATCACCAGGTCGAAATCCCGCCCCATAATAACGCTTCTCGCTTCCGCACACGATTGCAATGTGGTAATCTGCCTTATAGACGCCGCATTTAACATTTGCATAAAAAGAGCGGTGCCCTTTTCCATGCATGAAACTATCAAAGCGTTTTCCATTGTATTCAATTCTCTGTTGCACCATCAAGATACCGCTCAAGCAATTCTTCACTGAGAACGCCTTTCACAAAATCGCTGCTCTTTGCAAGGGCAACGGCTTGAGCCAAGGCGTTCGGTAACTGTGTGAGCGATTTAGTTATGCTTTCATCGGCTGTGTATAAATCCGCATCAACGGCTGGCGGCAAAGGTATTTGATTTTCTATTCCGTCTAGCCCTGCGGAAATTAGCAGGGCAAATGCGAGATACGGATTTAGTGATGGGTCCGGCGAACGCAATTCCATTCGGACTTTTTCGCCTATAGCTGCGGGAATTCTTATGAGCTGCGAACTGTTCTGGTGCGACCAAGATACATATTTCGGTGCCTCAAACTTGCCTAAGCGTTGATAAGAATTTGCCAGCGGGTTTAAGAACAAAGTGATTTCGGGTGTTTTGGCGAGTATTCCTGCAATAAAACTCTCCGCAACTTTTGAATGCCCTTCGCTCACGTTTTTGAAAATATTAGATCCGTTTTGGGTGAGCGAGAGGTTGATGTGCAAGCCGTTGCCGTGAGCATTCGGAATGGGCTTGGGCATAAAGTCCGCAAACAACCCGTTACGTGCGGCTATCGCCATAACAACGGATTTGAAGGTTTGCAGATTGTCTGCACACTCAAGGGCATCGCCGAACTTGAAATCAATTTCATTTTGCCCAGGCCCTTGCTTATGGAGAGAGGTTTCCGGCCTAAGCCCCATCTCCTCAAGCGTCAAGCATATTTCACGGCGTATATCCTGCCCCTTGTCCAGCGGCGCAATATCCAAATACCCGCCCTTGTCAAGCGTTATATTGGTTGGCTCGCCGTTTTCATCGGTTTTAAAAAGATAAAATTCGCACTCCGTTCCTATCTTGCAGTGATAGCCTATCTTTTTAGTGCGTTCAACAATCTTTTTCAACAGAAATCGGCTGTCGTTGGGAAAGGCGGAACCATCGGGATTTTTAATGTCGCTAAAAAAACGCACAACCCTGCCCGGTCCCGGTCGCCAGGGCAGCACAGCCATAGTCGCAGGGTCGGGGAACAGCAGCAAATCGGAATGTGTAACATCTCGAAACCCCCTGATAACGTGGGCATCAAAGGAAACCCCGTCTTCAAAAGCGGACTCCAGTTCGCTTGCCATAAGCGAAATATTTTTCTGCGTTCCGAACAAGTCGCAAAAGTTGAGCCGAATAAATTTTACATCATTTTCCTTCACGAATTCCAGTACTTCGTGTGCCGTGTAATTCATAATACTCCTCAATTCTCCGTATATAATTGTTTATACGGATTTTTCGCATTGGGCTTCAATATATAGAACCTGTCTTTCAAAAGCGGTTCTGCATTCATGCCAAAATGCTCGGCAAATTCGGTGATATACGGCTGAACTGCTTTCAAGTCGTCGGCAGTAGCGATGTTCGTCACAACCTGCTCCGGCAACCTGGTGAGTTCCCTGTTGGTTCTGATGAGAATTTTCCCCCCGTGCATACCGGTTCCCGTGAAATTCCCTACCGGAATATCTTCCACGCCTATGCTAAGCACCACGATAATGCCACCGGCAAGGTATTCGCCCAAAAAGCTGCCAACCCTGCCCCCGATGATAATTGCCGGTATCCTATCCTTGTATTCCTTCATATGGATACCGGTTCTGTATCCTGAGTCGCCGCGAACATAGATGCTGCCGCCTCTCATAGCATAGCCGAGCGCATCGCCGGCATCGCCGTGAACTATGATTTTGCCGCAGTTCATGGTATCGCCTACGGCATCTTGCACGTTGCCGTTCACCTCAATAACGCCGCCGTCAAGGTAGGCACCCAAAGCATTGCCCGGTGTTCCGTTTATGGTGAGTTTTCTTCCTTTCAAGGCACTGCCGATAAACCTTTGCCCATAGCAATCGTTTATGCAAACATCTTCCGTAGCAGCTTTTACCTGCCTGTTCAGTTCCTTGAAGCCAAGGTCTTGTGCTGATATGGTTTTCATCTTTGTCTCCGTGTAGTCAAAATAAAATATAGAAAATTCTATCTTACTCTCGTGGATAAACCCCAAAAAAGGCGAAAAAAAACACGTTCCAACATATATAAGCAGTTGGAAAGCGAGCTATCACAAAAGGATTTAGAAGCTATGAAAGCCTCTGCCATAGACTTTTTTTTAAAAGATATTGAAGCTTTAAAACAATTCACAAAAAAAATGCAGGAGGATTTTGAACAGAGCGATTTGACTTTTGCGCTGAAAATGTTTGTGTTGAGCAACAATAAAGTTTTCAATATGGTGGAATATATGAAGGGCCAAAGCCGGCTTGCAGAGGAATATGTAAAATCGCAGAATAAAGATTTCAACTCCGATGAACGCCGTGCAGCCTTAAATCACTGGATAGAAAAGAATGCCGCCCTGTACAGAAAAAGCACCATATTTGAACAAATTTACTGCATAGACAAAATGTCGGAAGAAATTGTCCCTGTAATAGCGAAGGCCATTGAAACATGAGAGAACTTCACCAGCGATTGCTCAAAATTCACGGAAAACCCTATGGCGTTTACAAAAGCTTGCAGGGGCAGTTTTTCAATTTTGGCGATTTCACCCTGAAATTCACGCACATACAAGGCGACCCTCATGCGCAGCCTTCAAGGATAATGCTAAGCGCAAAAATGAGTTCGCTCGGCTTCCCGGAGGAATTGCACAGCGATAAGGAAAAGGAGATTGCCCTTGCGGATTTCTTGCTCAGGCAATTCACCGAAAATGCGGATAACATCAGCATTGTAAGGGCACATTCTCAAATTATGCAGCGAAATTCTCTGTGCATAGAAAAGGGAATTGTCCGTATTCTGGCGAGCGTGAATTTACCCGGAGATGGCAGGCGAATTGAGGGCGATAAAGCATCCGAGCTTTTGATAGGGACTTTATCGGACTGGGTGACCAGAGCTATGTATTGGAACAACTCGGACAAGGAAAAGTGCAAGGTGCATGTGCAATGCTTGATTAATAGAAATTTTTTGCTCTCCCAGCTTGCGGAAAAAAAGATTGCAGCCTTTGTTCCAAACGGAGCTATTTTGCCGAGGGAAAGCGGGGTTTCTGAAGAGCCTATGCTAAATGCCGTTCCTTTTATTTCGCCGCCGGAGCTGCTTGTGCATTTGAGTTTGCCGAGCGGGGAGCAGGTTGCGGGCATGGGGATTCCGCATGGAATAACGGTGATTGCGGGTGGCGGCTTTCATGGAAAATCCACGCTTTTACATGCCTTGGAAGAGGCGGTTTATCCGCATATCCCTGGGGACGGTAGGGAATTCATAGTTATAGACGAGAGTGCTACTCCAATTAAAACCGAAGAAGGCAGGGTGGTTACCGGAACAAATATTTCGCCGCTTGTGAGGGAATTGCCTTTGAAAGGAATCACGGAAAAATTCACGACAAAAAATGCGAGCGGGGCAACAAGCCAAGCAGCAAATTTGATTGAAGCGCTGGAACTCGGTGCAAGCACTATTTTGATTGACGAAGATGCTTCTGCGGTGAATTTCTTGATTAGGGATTTGAGAATGCGGGAACTGATAAATTCAAAGCGTGAGCCTCTTATACCTTTGACGGACCGCATCAGGGAATTTGCAGACAAGGCAGTAAATTTTATAATAGTGGCAGGTGCATGTGGGGATTATCTTTCCCTTGCAGACACGGTGATTGCGTTTGTTGAGTACAAAGCGGAATGCTTAACGGAGAGAGCAAAGAACACCCAGTCTGGCAGCAACTCCTCTAAGAGAGGGGAATTGGAATTGCCGCCGCTTGGGAATTTCAAGGAGAGCCGTTTGGCAAAGGTTGAAAATTTGCAGGAAGGATTAAAGCCTAATTCCGCTGTGGAAAAGAGCATAAAAATAAAAGCTGTTGCCGGACAAATATCCATAGGCAAACTGAAATCCGACTTGCGAAGATTCCCTGCTTTTTGCCATACCGAGCTTCAAAGAGGAATAGCGGAAATTCTGCACAATTTTGTCAAGGAAAAGGAAAATGAGGGCAAGAGTTTGCGAGACGCTTTGAAACTTCTTTGCGAAAAATTGCCAGAAAACGAAACTTGTGATTTGGCTTTGCCGAGGGTTATGGAATTGGGTGCGACTTTTCTGAGATTTTACTGAGATTTTAATTAAAGTGCAGTTGTTCCCCGCTTTTTTCCTGCCAAATACACTAAAATATACCTACGTTAGCATTAAAAAGCAAAAAAAATACATTTTTTCCCCTTACCCCCTTGACAAACCCAAAAAAATTTTCTAAATTTGTATTCCCTGCCAAATGGTAAAGCTTCCTCTGCCCTTTGGTTGAATAATTAAGAAGCAATAACCTTCTGGGAAGAAGAGGTATAAATATGGCGAAAGAGAAATTTGAGCGGACTAAACCCCACTGCAACATCGGGACAATAGGCCATGTTGACCACGGGAAGACAACCCTGACGGCAGCCATCTGCACGGTTCTGGCCTCCAAGGGCCTTGCAAGCGCGAAGAAATTTGACGAGATAGACAACGCGCCGGAGGAGAAGGCGCGGGGCATCACCATCAACACATCCCATGTGGAGTACCAGAGCGAGAAAAGGCACTATGCCCACGTTGACTGCCCGGGCCACGCGGACTATGTCAAAAACATGGTGACGGGCGCGGCCCAGATGGACGGCGCCATTCTGGTGGTAGCCGCCACGGACGGCCCCATGCCGCAGACGCGGGAGCACATCCTGCTGGCCCGCCAGGTAGGCGTCCCCGCCATAGTCGTGTTCATGAACAAGGCGGACATGATGACCGAGGATCCCGACCTTTTGGACTTGGTTGAGATGGACATCCGCGAGCTTCTGTCCAAGTACGAGTTCCCCGGTGACGACACCCCCATCATCAGGGGCTCCGCGCTCAAGGCCCTTGAGGGGGACGCGGGCTACACGGACAAGATAATGGAGCTTGTGAGGGCTTGCGACGATTTCATCCCCCTCCCCAAGCGGGATGTGGACAAGCCCTTCCTCATGCCCATAGAGGATGTTTTTTCGATTTCTGGCCGCGGGACAGTTGCCACTGGCCGCATAGAGCGCGGCAGGGTATCCCTGAACGACAAGGTTCAGCGCGTCGGGTTCGGCGAGACCAAGGAATTCGTGGTCACGGGCGTAGAGATGTTCAGGAAGCTGCTTGACGACGCGCAGGCTGGGGACAATGTCGGCCTGCTGCTTCGCGGGGCTGAGAAGACGGATATTGAGCGCGGGCAGGTATTGGCGGCCCCCGGCTCCATCACCCCGCACACTACTTTCAAGGCCCAGATTTATGTTCTCACGAAGGAGGAGGGCGGCCGGCACACCAATTTCGCCAACGGCTACCGCCCCCAGTTCTACTTCCGGACTACTGATGTGACCGGCACCATCAAGCTGCCCGAAGGGGTTGAGCTTGTGATGCCCGGGGACAATGTGGAGATAGAGGTTGAGCTAATTGCGCCCGTTGCCATGGACAAGGACCTGCGCTTCGCCATACGCGAGGGCGGGAGAACCGTCGGGGC
>JAISSJ010000167.1 GCA_031273195.1 Candidatus Fibrimonas sp. | reverse complement strand
CCCAGCAGAATAGGTTCTCTAATGGGTTTTTGCAAAAATAAATCCGCGCCGGAGGCAAAAGCCTGTTTTTCAACAACGGCGGCAGGCTGGGCGGAAAACATCACTACGCTTGTATCCGGATAGGCGTGTCTTATCTTTCGGGTAGCTTCATAACCGTCCATTTCCGGCATCATTATATCTATTATTGCGAGTCCGGGGTGAAAGGTCTCCATTTTTTGCAACCCGAGAGCGCCATTTATCGCAGTTTCAACCTCATAACCATGTTGAATAAGTGTTTGGCTCATAACCTTTAGCAGAGCCAGGGAATCGTCCATTATCAAAATGCGGTTGTTTGTTTTTACAGCCATGTAGGGAATGTAGAAAATTAAAAGACCCTTAACTGCAAGCTCAAAATTATTATATTGCAATCGGAGGCAAAATGTGAACACTTGCTTTGAAGTCGCAAATTATTTTCTCAAACGTCAGGAACCTGAAGTTGGCGACCTTATGACTAATTTGAAATTGCAGAAATTGGTATATTATGCCCAGGGCTTCTATTTAGCAATGATGGATTCGCCCTTGTTCAATGAACCTATAGAGGCTTGGGAACACGGCCCTGTTTGCGTTCCGCTCTACCACGAATACAAAAATTTTGGCTCAAATAGAAATCTAAACAAAACCAAGACAAGCCGGCAAAAGCAAACTCTAGTTATAAAATATTAAAAACGGCGATTTTGAGCAAATTTAGGGGATTTTAAAGATTTTTTACAAAAAATCGCCTATTTCCGAAAAAATAATGTATATTTTATGAGGTTCATTACAGTAATTTTCTCATTAAACTCGGAGGAATAATGAAAGCCCTTATTCAAAAATTCTATTCAATGTCAGCTAAATTTTTCGCTAAAAACATGGCAGCTATAATAATACTTGGCGGTCTTGTAATTTACTGCGTCGTATATCAACCAGAAAAAGCAAGACCGATATTGTCTATAATCGGATTAGAAAGAATAGATGAAAATACGCCAGTTGACATAGATAGAGCTATTACATTGTTTTGTAAAGAAGCAAATAAAAAATTGCCAAAAGGTTCCAATATTATAATACGCAAAATAAATTTTAAAGCTCGTGGAACCAATCCTGGCTCAGGTTTTATAATACCTCCTAACACCGAAAACAACGCAATAGAAGAAATCTTCAACGGGAGCAACGAAATAGAAGAATATCTTCATTGGGCTGTTATGCAAGAATTTATTAAACGTGAAGATATAAATGTTGTATCTAGTAATGATAATATTATGCAAGAAATAAAAGATCATGGAGAAATATTCACTATAAATGCTAGTTTAGAGGATAAGATAGGATATAACTATTATAGATTTTTTATCTCTATGGATAAAAATGAAGATAAATCAACTGCTAATATAAATACCTTACTAAAAAACTATCTTATAGAGGATGGCAATATTACAAACACCTTAAGAAAAAACTGGGCTCTTTTACTGTATTTAAAGTATTTAGAGTATTCACAATCAAAGCAAACAAAAGAATTATCAATTGAAGAAGTTGCCAATGATTCTTTAATGGAGCAAGAATGTATAACCGAGCTGGAAGAATTTTTGTTATCATTTTTAAATTACGATTATAAAGGCGAACATAGCAAACAAATAAAAATTCTTTTTGATGACAAAAACTGTGTTAGTGAAATGTGCGATGAAAAAGGTAAATGCGAACCATGTATTGATGGAGAATGTCCTAATGACTGTAAATACAAATCAAAATGCTTCAGCTATAATCATTACAATTTTGATGCCTGTGGCAGTACGGATATCAAAAGTAATTTTTCTATAAAAAATTGTCCTACGGGAAGTGTTTGGAAATATAATTTTTGCGAACCTGCTGGAGAGGAACCTTCCTACTCTATCCCTGAAAATTCTGCTTGTATAAATATAACTCCAAATGAAATTAAAAAGAAATGAAAATATAATTAAATGGAGGTTCTTTGATAATAACTAATTTTCAGGGAAGTAGTATTCAAGAAGCGGCAAGCCGCTTGCAAATTCGGATGCTAGGCAGTCAGGATATTTTCCTGAACACTTCATTCGGCGGCTTTCTAACAGCACCAAACGCCCATGTAGTAGTTGGACAGGCCGACAAGGACTATGCCGGGCAAATCTACGCCAAGCGTATTACGTTGCATCAAAGTACCCGCTTCTTGTGGGTTCGCCCGGGAAGCCAGCAAACATTAAACATAGCAACACTTAACCGAGGTGATATTTATGCCCGTTCAAATAATTAGAATTCTGCTCTACATCATGTTGTGCCTGATGTTGTCATCTTGTAGTATGGGATGTGGCGACCAGTGTGTAAAGTATCAAGATATTGCTGGTGTTGAAATTATGAACATTGATGGAGACGGTAAGATTGATAGTGTTGTAATGATAGTAAATGACTCCATTATGGGATGTAAAACATGGTGGGGTTCGACTGTGGTTGGTTCTAAAACACACAATATTCGATTCCCTATAAATACGCATGTACAACTGTTTTCAGAAGGAGATTTATGGAAAGAACTTTCTTTTAAAATGGACAAAAATACCCTATTAAGGGTTTACAGAGGAACAATAGAATGTGGGTTTACAAGTGCTCCTGTTTACTTCCTTGGTCGTGTAGAATCGGCAAAAAAAAACAATCGATTTATAGACTCATTTCAAACAGATGATTTCTGTTGGTCGATTGAAAAAATGGATGAAGATTTTTATGACTTTGAACGTTGCATTGAATGGGCTGTGGGCGGCGAAGAAGAACTCTGCAGGGGATTATGAGAATTTTGCTCTACATCACGCTGTGCCTGCTGCCGGTAGCCTTTTGGGGGTGCCAGACATGTAGAGAGCATCAGGATGTTGCGGGGGTTGTTGCAGGTAGTGCTACTGACAGTATTGCTATAAAAGTGAATGATTATATTATTGGATGTGGTTATCCCGCATCCAAGGTCATAGGTTCTGAAACGCATCACATTCAATTTCCTATAAATATACGTGTTCAGCTATTTTCAGGAAGAGATTTATGGGAGGAACTTTCTTTTGAAATACCTAAAAATGCAACATTAGAAGTCTATAAGGGTGAAGAATGTTCAAGTTATGAATCATTCCCTCGTGCTGTGGAAAAGGCAAAAAAAAACAATGCACTTATAGATTCATCATTAACTGATAACTATTGTTGGTTGATTAGCAAAATTGATCGGGAAGCTGGTATCCGCTGCACAGAATTATCTGTGGATGGCGAACAAGATCTTTGTTGGGAGTGGACGCATGGAGGCGGGTATCCTCGTTATATCAAGTATGAATAAAACCCTGTTTTTCCTGAACACTTCATTCGGCGGCTTTCTAACAGCACCGAACGCTCATGTAATAGTTGGACAAGCCGACAAGGACCATGCTGGGCAGATATATGCCCGGCGTATTACGCTGCACCAAAATACCCGCTTCATGTGGATTCCCCCCGAAGGCCGACAAATATTACACATAGCTACACTTAACCAAGAAGACATTTATGCCCGTTCAAATAATTAGAATTCTGCTTTACATCATGTTGTGCCTTATGCTGTCATCTTGCAATATGGGATGTTGCAATATGGGATGTGGCGACCAGTGTGTAAAGTATCAGGATGTGGCGGTTGTTAAAAATATGAGATATTATTCTTCATACACTGATATTGATAGTGTTGTTATGAAAACAAATGACTCTATTACCGGATGTGGCGACCCCAGATATGGGGCGATAGTTGGGTCAAAAACACATCGTGTTAAGTTCCCCATAAATGCCCACATACAATTATTTTCGCAGGGAGGTTTATGGAAAGAGTTTTCTCTTGAGATGAATAAAAATACGGTGTTAAAAATTTATGATATAAGTGGATGCTCGAATCCAGGCCTTCTTTATACCGACAACGTGGAGTCGGCAAAAGAAAACAATAGGTTTATAGATTCATCATTTATGGATGATTATTGTTGGTTGATTGAAAAAATGGATGAGTCCTACGATGACGAAGATCGTTGCATTGAATGGGACGAGGGTGGCAAAGTAGAACTCTGCAGGGGATTATGAGAATTCTGTTTTACCCTACGCTGTGCCTGCTGCCGTCATTCGGCGGCTTTCTAACGGCAACAAACGCTCATGTAATAGTTGGGCAGGCCGACAAGGACTATGCCGGGCAAATCTACGCCAAGCGTACTACGTTGCATCAAAGTACCCGCTTCCTGTGGGTTCGCCCGGGAAGCCAGCAAACATTAAACATAGCAACACTTAACCGAGGTGATATTTATGCCCGCTCAAATAATTAGAATACTGTTCTGCATCATGTTGTGCCTGATGTTGTCATCTTGTAGTATGGGATGTGGCGATGAATGTGTAAAGTATCAGGATATTGTAGTCATTGAAGCGGGAACCGGCATTGATAGCATAGCCGTGAAAATAAACGGATCCGACGTTGGATGTGAAGGTATAGTATCCAAACTTATAATCGGTTCTAAAATACATTCCGTTAAATTTCCGAGAGAAATGCATGTCCAACTGTTTTCGGAAGGGGTCTTATTATGGGAGGATTCCTCTTTTGAAATGCCTAAAAACATGCGATTAAGTTTTTATCGCGGCACTGAGTGTGAAGGCAATCCGTTTATAAATTCATCATTGACGGATAATTACTGTTGGTTGGTTGAAAAATTCGATGACGAAAATGATGTACGTTGTATTGAACTGGCTGTAGGCGGACCGATAGATAGATGTAAATGAAGGAGACATATCTTAACCGAGGAGATATTTATGCCTGTTCAAATAATTAGAATCCTGCTTTACATCATGTTGTGCCTTATGCTGTCATCTTGTAATATAGGATGCGGTCCCGCTCCCGATGAACCATGCACAGAAATGGAAGACGCAGTTCTAATCGGAGCCCATCGTGGTTCTACTTTCGACAGCCTGGTTATCCGAAAAGACAATAAAGTGATGAGATGCATTATCCCTGCCGGAGAACCTCGTAATGCTCCAATTTTAATCGGTTCTAAAACGCATAAGGCGAAATTTCCTATCCATATAAATACGCAACTATTTTTGCATGGCACTCTGCTTCAAAGTCTCGATTTTGATATGCAGGAAAATACCATACTGACTTTTTACAATAGTAATGCCTGTTCTATGGAGTATGATAGCACGAACACTTCACATGCCTTTTATGAACGAAAAGATAAATTCTATCTGGATGTACAAGATGCAATAAGCGGCGGAGTATTTATAGATTCCTCCCGCAGCGAAATCGCCTGTTGGATAACGAAGCGAATGACTGAAAACTATGATTGGCTACGTTGCACAAAACATGAAGGCTTGAGTGTTGGAGAAAGCTCTGCGACATGTACCAACTTATAGCTTCCTCCACAAGCTTACCAAGACTGTGTTTCGCTACAATATTCCTCTTTTGCCATAGCTTTGTGTTCTTTGGTTACTGTGTAAACGTATTCTACGCCTGCCCAAAAATCCGCCCAATTTTCAATTTCCTTCCCTCTTTTGTATGAATTCCAAGAACGCATATCAATTCCATCATTTTTTATTGGACCGTCAAAAATTAAACATTTTTGCGGGTTGTCTAAAAAATACAATTCCATTCTAATTGGATCATCACAATAGCTTGAAATCACCAAACCGCAGTCCCAGTCATGGGGAATATACCATTCCTCCAAATTTTCCCTATAATAATGTAAAGTGTCGTTTTCTGCAATAAATTTTTCATAACTTCTATCATCGGAATTTACAATAGCAACTACTTTAACTGTTACGTCGCTTTTATTTACATATACAGGAAGCTTTTCGTCTTCATTTCCACAGTCTGTAGCGAAAGTACAACCGCAACCTGTAACGCCGGCTAAAATACAAACAAGAAAAACTGCTTCTAATTTCTTCATAAAACATAACTCATTTATTTCAAATATAGAAAAAATTTTTCTACATTCGGCTTGTGCCTGTAAACGTAAAAAGCACTGGTATTAGGGGGTGTCGTGCTATTTTTCTAGCCGCACTGTCTGCGATTTGCCTGTATGCGCAAACTGCACAGCCTTTAACGCTCAAAAATTCCATTGAACTTGCTATTGGCAAAAGCGAAAAGCTCTCCGCCGCAAACGAGGCGGTAAATATGGCTAAGGGGAAAAAAACGGAAGCGAGGGGAAAAATGCTCCCCTCAATCTCGCTCTCCGGCGGCTACACACGCATAAACGACGATTTAGAAATAGACATGAACGAAATTAGAAGCGCAATGATTTACCTGCATTCCAGCCCGCCCACCGGCATTGGAACAATTCCCTCTCAAATGCTGGAAGCGGGCTTGCCGAGTTTCACAAAGCGTATGCAAAACGAAAGCTTTTGGAACGCAACCGCCCAAGCACAGTGGACAATTTTTGCCGGAGGCAGGCTTTGGAGCGGCTACAAAGCGGCAACCAACGAGGAAATCACCGCAGAAGCTAGGAAAAACACGGTTCAAGGCGAAGTAGCAAAAGAAACCGCTATGAGATACTTTAACTGCAAGCTCGCAGAATCCGTTAAAGATGTTCAGGAGCAGAATTTACAGACAATCTCGCAGCACTTTGAAAACACCAAAAAATTAGAAGAAGCCGGGCAAATAGCCCTGGCGGAAAGGCTAAGGGCAGAGGTTGCGCTTGCAGAGGCAAAACGCAATCTGGAAGACGCAAAAAGAAACGCAGGGCTGGCAAAGCTGGCCCTCTCAAATTCCATAAAATCAGACACGAATTTCACACTGGAATTCTCTTGGAAAAAACTGGATGCACCCGCAGAACCGCAAGTTTTCACGGAAAAAATCCTTTCAAAGAATCCATTGCTGCAACAAATCAAAAGCGAGGAGAACAGGGCTTTAAGCGGGCTTTCCGCAAACAGAGGCGAATGGATGCCAGCCATAGCCGCCTTTGGAATGCGCGAACTCTACACCAATGACTTAACCCTTTTGCAACCTGCTTGGGCAGTGGGCATAAAAGCGGAATGGAATTTGTTCAGCGGCGGAACCACGCTGGGCAAGTACCAAACCTCAAAAGCACAAGCCCGCTCATTAAACTACCTGCAGGGGCAAGCTAAAAGAGACCTGGAACTGCTGGCTGAAAAATACCTGCGAGAATGGAACTCGGCAAACGAAAAGCTGGAATCCCTGGAAAAAACCGAAGACCTGGCTCAAGAATCTCTACGTGCCCAAACAAAAGCCTACGCCGCAGGAATGGCAACCGGCCTGGACGTAATAGATGCCCAATTTGCCCTTTCAAGGGTAGCCCTAGCAAAATACGCCTCTTACTACGAAGCCTACTCCGCAATAATATCCCTCCAAGAACTATCCGGCGAAGCCGAAACCCTAGGAGAACTCCTAAAATGAAAATTAACTCTCAACTCTCAACTCTCAACTCTCAACTGCTACTAATAGCCGCACTCCTCCTAACCTCCTGCGGAGAGCCAAAGCAAAATTACCTTCAGGGGCAGTTTGAAGCGCGCAGGGTTTGGGTTTCTTCCAAGGTGCCGGGGCGTTTGCACAGCGTGTTGGCGGAAGTCGGGGATTCCGTTGCTCAGGGGCAAGTTCTTGCGGAGTTGGAAAGCCCAGAAATAGAAGCGAAGAAAAGGCAGGCTCTCGGTGCATTAAAGGCCGCAGAATCGCAAAACAAAAAGGCAAAGTCCGGCGCGAGAAAAGAGGAAATTGCGGCAGCCGAGTCCATGGCAAAACGGGCGCAAGAAGCGGCTAATTTGGCAAAGGCCACCTATGAAAGGGTTCAGCAACTCCACAACGAAGGGGTTTTGCCCGTTCAAAAAAGGGATGAGGCATTTACAGGCTACACAACAGCAAATGCTGCCGCAGAAGCCGCGCTTGCACAGCTTGAAATGGCAAAATACGGGACCCGCAAAGAGGACAAGGAGGCCGCAGAAGCCCTTGTTTTGCAAGCGGAAGGCGCAAATGCGGAAATAGACGCTTATTTGGAAGAAACAACCTTGCGCTCGCCTATAAACGGCGAAATAGCCTCTAAAAATGCGGAACAGGGCGAGCTTGTAGGCTCAGGAATGCCCGTATTCTCGGTTATAGACCGCTCAAAATCCTGGGCTGTTTTCAATGTTCGGGAAGACTTGCTAAAGGATTTGAGCAAGGGAACAAAAATAAAGGTTTGGATTCCCGCCCTAAAGCAAAACGCAGATTTGGAAATTTACTCCATTGCGCCGCTCGGCGATTTTGCCACCTGGCGCAGCAGCAAGGAAACAGGCGGTTTTGACCTGAAAACTTTTGAGGTAAAGGCCCGCCCAACCGAAAATATTCCCGATTTGCGCCCTGGCATGAGTGCGCTTTTGCCGATAAAATAGCATAAATATCACTTTTTTTTGCTTTAATATAGGCTTTTTGCAATAAAAATGTTCTATACAATAAAAATTTTATTATATTTAAACAATTAGATTAGGGGTTTTGTATGAAAAAATCACGTAGTGTTTTGATTTCAGCAATTTTTTCAGTTGCTTTGACTGGGGGGGCATTTTTAGGGTGTTCCGGAGAAACGGAAATATTACCCCCATGTGACGACATTGAAGGGCTTTGCCCGCCGAATGGTTCCACTAACTCCAGCAGTTCGGACGATTACGAAGAACCGTGGGAACCTGGCGAACCCGAAGTCTCAAGTGCTTCAACTCCTGATTCTTCTCCTTCGGAAGGACCTTCCAGCAATTCAGATAATCCAATTTCCTCCGGCGGCGGAAACCCGAATCCCTCTTCAAGCAGCCCAAATACGAATCCCTCTTCTGGTGGCACAGCCCCTGTAAGCTCTTCTTCGGTCAGGGCCAGTTCTTCAAGCGTACCGGCAACCGTCGGTAATAATTGCGCCTATCATACGAGTTTATGCGGCGGCATAGCATTTGAAGATATAATAACAAGAAGCCTTAACAATTGGAATGATGAAGGCCCTACTTGCATATATGCAACCTCCATTGGACAACTGGGAAATGAGAATGGCCAAGGTGGCGGATTGCGGGTGAACGGTGTAGAATTAAAAGGCAATTACGATTCCCAGGTTGGCGGCAGATGCGGCAAAACCGATTGGGGCCAGCTTCCTTGCGCCGAAGCAATATCAAACGCAAGAGTGCAGAAAATAGACAACGGATATTATATTTATGCTCCGGGCTGGGCTGGAGATGTCACCACTACGGGCAGCACTCCCAACTGCAGCGGCGGAAATCCGCAGCCGAGTTCTTCTTCCAGGCCGAGTTCTTCTTCGGTATCGGGAACCGGGCCTACGCTTACCTGTGCAAGCGTGCCTACAACAGGAACCGCAGGTATTGCAATCACTGCACCGGTTGTTAGATGCAATAACAGCACTGTTACCGGCAACAGTCTTACTTGGACTGGCGCACCTAATTGGAACACTCCTACCGCAGGCACTTATAATAACGTCAGGGCAAGTGTAAATTCAGGCACTTGCAACGGTTTGCAAGCCACTTGCGCAGGTACATTGGTAGTTAGCCCGCAAACTACCCCGCCAACGCCCTCAAGTTCTTCTCAAGGCGGAAACAGTAATATTGATTACCCGGATTTCAATGGCCAAACCGGCAGAACCACACGTTATTGGGATGCTTGCAAACCAAGCTGCGCATGGACAGGCAATTCCGGCGGCAGCCCCAATGGAACTTGCAAAAGCTGTGGTGTAAGCGGCTCCAAACTTTCAGATGCAAATGCCAGAAATGCTTGTGAGAGCGGACCTGCTTATACGTGCATGGATCAAGCCCCTTGGGAGGTAAATGCCAATGTATCTTATGGTTTTGCAGCTTCTCACACAAATAGCGATTGCGGCAAATGCTATCAATTGCGGTTTACCAGCGGCCCTGTTAACGGGAAAACCCTGATAGTTATGATAAGCAACATAGGTGGCGATGTAGGGCAAACACAATTTGACCTTATGATTCCGGGTGGTGGCGTAGGTCAATTCAATGCCCTTAGCACTCAACTATCTCAAAACGGCGGCGGCACCAATTTGGGCCAGACTTATGGCGGCTTTAGAGCAACATGCGGCGACAATGCGAGTTGCGTCCAAAATATGTGCAACGAAGCCTTCAAAGGTTCGGCACTCGCAGATTTGAAGCGTGGTTGCGATTGGTATGTCAATTGGTTCAAGATAGCCGATAACCCCAGTGTCAAGTATCAGCAGATAAATTGCCCGCAAGAGTTGATCAGCAAGTATAGATAAAAGAGGTGCTTATGGCTCAAAAACTGATGACATTTGCCTTAATGCTATTGTTCGCAAGCATTACGGCAAATGCTGCCAATACTACCCGCTATTGGGATTCCTGCAAGCCGAGTTGTGCTTGGACAGGTAATGCCGGTGGCAGTCCAAACGGAGCCGCAACAAGTTGCAATATCAATGGGGTTAAACTCTCAAATTCCGCTGATGCGAGGAATGCCTGCGAAGGAGGACCTTCTTATACTTGTATGGGTCAGGCTCCTTGGAGGGTAAACGATAATATGTCTTACGGCTTCGCAGCTTCCCACTCTAATGGCGATTGCGGCAAGTGTTTTGAATTGACATTTACCAGCAATGGCGAGGGCGGCACAGACGGAGGCTCTATTTCAGGGAAAACAATGATTGTAATGGTGAGCAACATAGGCGGCGACGTTGGTGGAGATCAATTTGATCTTATGATTCCGGGTGGCGGAGTAGGCCAATTCAATGCCCTCACCACTCAAATCAAAGACAATGGCGGTCCTAGCAATCCCAGTTTAGGCCAAACCTACGGTGGATTTAGAGCGCAATGCGGCGCTAGTGCAACTTGCATCAGGAGTATGTGCGATGCAGCTTTCAACTCTGCCGGGCTTGCCGATCTGAAAGCTGGTTGCTATTGGTTTATTGACTGGTTCAAGGTAGCTAATAATCCCACCGCCAACAAAAGGGAAGTGAGCTGCCCGCAAGCTTTGGTAGATGCGTATAAAAATGGCAAAGGCGGTGGCGGCGGTGGTAGCAGCAGCAACAGTACCGCTAGCAGCAGTAGCTCCGCTCCGCCCGCTACCTACACGCTCACGGTAAACCGCAACCCCACCGGTGGCGGCACCACAACCCCGTCCCCTTCTCAATCTAACATCACTACAGGGCAACAAGTGAACATAACAGCCACGCCAGGCAGTGACTATATATTTCAAAATTGGACAGCAACTAGCGGCTCGCCAACATTCGAAAACAATTTAAGTGCTACAACAAAGGTCACCGTGTATCAAAACACCACTATCACGGCTAATTTCAGCACTAAACCTACTCAAACTTGGACGCTTACTGCCAGCGCATATCCTTCGGGTAGCGGAACCGTTAGCCCAACCAGCCAAACCGGTACCACAATCAATATAAGTGCTACGGCTAATACCGGCTACACATTCCAAGGCTGGGTAGTGGTAAACGGAACAGCTACATTCGGCAATGCAAGTTCTGCGACAACTACTGTCACCCTGAGTGCCAACGCTACAATCAGGGCTAACTTCACGCAGAACAGTGGCGGCGGTGGCAGCAGCAGTAGCGGCAATCCTCCGCCTCCGGGGGGCACTGGAAATTGCATAACACCACCGGGGAACGTTGCTCCGCCTAATGGTATTGAGACTTGTATTATTGTGAATGGGAAATGCTATATATGCAACCCTGAACGCGGTCAACAGTGTTCTAGCGATTGGCTTTGGAGTGGTTCGCAAGTAGGCGAGGCGTATTGGTTCAATGAAGTAAGCTGCCCCGGCGGCGGTTCCAGCAGTTCTAAAGCCAGCAGTTCCAGTACTGGTTCCATCAACTGGTCGGGGGTAGGTGTCCTGAAGATAGAAGCTGAAGACTATGTAAGCAAGGTCGGTAGTAATATGGTAACGATAACAAACGGCGATATCACGAATATCGGCTATATTGAAAGTGGATATTCTACGACCTACAAGGTAAATATGACTGCAGCGGGAACATTCCCGGCGAGTTTCAGCATAGCCACAGGGGTGAGTAGCAATTTTACTGTGTGGGTGAACAACACTCAAGTCGGAACGATCTCTAAAAGCGGCACTGACTGGTCTGCCTACTCAACCGTTAATCTTTCCAGCAACGTATCGCTGAGACAGGGCGAGAATACGATAGAGTTGAGATTTCAATCTGCCGTAAACGTTGACTACTTCCAGCTTACTGGCACTCCGGTGAGCAGTTCAAGCAGCAACCCAGCAAGCAGTTCGAGCAGCAGACCTGCAAGCAGCAGTTCAATGGCTACGCCAGTACCTATTATTCTTTCGCAAACTGCATATAGCAACGGAGCGCATATGCAGACAAATGGGATTTACTTGCAAGTTATGAGCAATGCCAAACTGGAATTATTTGATTTGCGCGGAAATTCCGTCAAAAAAATGAACTTCTCAAGCGGGGTTTACTCCGTGCAATTAAATGATTTGCCAAAAGGACTTTACCTGGCCAAAGTCTCATTCGGAAGCGAGCGAAAAATCTTACGCATACCACTCCGTTAATGACCAAATTCCGGCCTTGCATAGACCTGCACAACGGCAAGGTCAAGCAAATAGTAGGTTCCTCGCTCTCTGAAAACGAGAGTGAGCTAAAAGAAAATTTTGTTTCGCAAAAACCCGCAGAATGGTACGCCCAGCTTTACAAAAAAGACGGCTTAAAAGGCGGGCATATAATAATGCTTGGCCCCGGCAACGAAGATGCTGCAACAAGAGCCTTAAAAGCTTACCCAAGCGGAATGCAAATAGGCGGCGGAATATTCAAGGAAAACGCATTAAAATATATAGAAGCCGGAGCTGCAGCCGTTATAGTTACAAGCTATATATTCCCAAACGGCAAGTTTTCCCTTGAAAGGCTAAAAGCCATCTCCGGCGAAGTTGGGAAAGAGCGGCTGGTAGTGGATTTGAGTTGCTATAAAGATGAAGGCTGGGTTGTAGCGATAAACCGCTGGCAAACCCTCACCGATTTTCATATAACCAAAGAAAACCTTGAAATGATTTCCGAATACTGTTTTGAATTCCTAATCCACGCCGCAGGGGTAGAGGGCAAGCAACGGGGCATGGATTTGGAATTAATCAAATTTTTGGGAGAACACTCCCCTACTGCGGTAACCTACGCCGGCGGCGCAAACAGCACTCAGGATTTTGAAACCTGCAACAAGCTCTCAAAAGGCCGAGTTGACCTAACCATAGGCAGCGCGCTGGACATTTTCGGCGGAAACGTGCCTTACGAGGAGTGCAGGAAATTTTCTATATTATCCTTACCGTAAACCTAAAGAGGACACAATGAGCCAGGAAAAATTGTTCGCAGAATTCCCCGATGTTTCTACCGAGGAATGGGAAGCCACTATACAGGCAGACCTTAAGGGGGCAGATTACGAGAAAAAACTTGTTTGGAAAACCTTGGAAGGCATTGCCGTTAAACCCTACTACCGCAAGGCCGATTTAGACGGCATATCCTGGCTTTTGGATAACCTGCCGGGCGAGTTCCCCTTTGCCCGTGGCACAAAGAAAACGGATAATAACTGGGAAATCAGGGAAAACATTTACGAAGAAAACGTAGCAGCGGCAAACGCCGCCGCCAAACACGCCTTGGAACGTGGCGCAGACACAGTGTGCTTTTTGCACGGAACCCAAGCGGACATTGAAGCCCTTGCTGCCGGCATAGACAAAAGCAAAGTTTATTTTGACTTTATAGAAAACAAGTCTGACATTAAAATACACAGCTTCCACAACGACGGCGCAAACATAATTCAGGAACTAAGCATAGCCTTATCCGCAGGCTTGGAACAGATGGACGCCCTTACGGAGGCGGGTCAAACCGCAGAACAGGCCGCCTCGCAAATAACATTTAGCATAAGCGTTGGCTCAAGATATTTCCTTGAAATCGCAAAAATCCGCGCTCTGCGCATTTTATGGGCAAGCATACTCAAACAGTACGGAGTAACAGGCACGGCAAAAATCCACGCAAGCACATCCATGTGGAATGCCTCCGTGT
Organism: Candidatus Fibrimonas sp.; assembly: GCA_031273195.1. Taxonomy (GTDB): domain Bacteria; phylum Fibrobacterota; class Fibrobacteria; order Fibrobacterales; family Fibrobacteraceae; genus Fibrimonas. Next base: position 30,597 of record JAISSJ010000167.1, on the reverse strand, counting down.
TTGACCCGAATGTGAATATGCTCAGGGTGACAACAGAAGCCATGAGCGCAGCCATCGCAGGCGCAGATTCAATTACCGTTATCCCCTACGACGTTGTCTTCAAAAAACCCGATGAATTCAGTTGCCGCATAGCCCGCAACGTTCAACTGCTCCTTAAAAACGAATGCAACTTCCATAAAATAGTTGACCCGTCTGCCGGTTCTTATTATATAGAAACCTTGACCGAGCAGATTGCCGCCAAATCTTTGGAAACCTTCAAAAAACTGGAAAGCGAAGGCGGTTTGAAAGCTGCTCTTAAAAACGGCTCTATTCAAAAAGCCATTGACGAAAGCTGGAAGCAAAAAGAAAAACTGATATCGCAACGCCGTGAAGTATTCATAGGCACAAACCAGTATCCGAATTTGCAAGAAAAAATGAGCGAGAAAATTACAACAACGTTGAACATTCGCCGTGGCCCGGAAGTGTTTGAAAAGCTCCGTTTGCAAACGGAAAAAAGCGGAAAAACTCCAAAAGTATTCCTGTGGACAGCCGGGGATTTGGCAATGCGCCTTGCACGAGCGACATTCGTCAAAAACTTCTTTGGCTGCGCCGGTTACACGGTTATAGACACCAACGGAATTCCCAGTGCCGCAGAAGGCATTGAGCTTGTGAAAAAGGATGCGCCTCAAATAGTTGTTCTCTGCTCCAAAGACGAAGAATACTTAGGGCTTGCAAAGGAAATTTTCCCGGCTCTTGAAAAGGAATTCCCGAATATTATCCGCATAATTGCGGGAAATCCAAAAGATGCCGAAGATTTAAAAGCGGCTGGAGCACAGGATTTCATTCATGTTCTTACAAATGCCATTGATTCTTTGAATTCTTACCAAAAGAAATTGAGCGTGGCTTAGAAGGTTGCTAGATGCCTGAGAAAATAAAGGATTTTTTTGTAAAGCACTCCCTTAAACTTCTAGCCCTGCTATGCGGATGTCTGCTTTGGTTTGGCGTAGTTTCAAGAGAAGAAGTTAGAACAGAAATGGAATTGCCTGTAAGAATTGTAAACCTTCAGGATAATATGGCGCTGGTTTATCCGCCGCCGCATTCCATGTCCGTGCAATTGGAAGGCAAAGCGATAAGCCTGATCCATTTAAAAATAAATCGCTCCGCAAGCCTTGAAATAGATTTAAAAGGCATGCCGCTTGGGCAATCCAAGGTAGCAAGCGAACAGATTCGTTTTATTTCGCCTAGCATGCCGGAGGTGAAAATGCTGCGAGTGAGGCAAATAAACTCGCTAAACATTGAACTGGATACCAGAATTGAAGCGAAAGTACCAGTGCAACCCAGACTTCACATTCAGGCTGCGCCCGGTTTTACGCTTTTAGGCGAGCCGGATATAATACCGGATTCCGTTTTTATATCCGGTGCGATGAGTACAATATCAAAAATAAAACACATCCCAACAAAGGAGATGTCCATAACAAATTTGAAATGGAGCAATTCGCTGCCCATACAGTTGGATTTATCTTCGCTGCATTCCATAGTGGATATTGCGGATACTTCCTTGTTTGTGCAAATACAAATTGAACCTTTGGAACACAAGATATTTTCAGGCATTCCGGTGCGTTTAATAGGCAATTTTGATAGAAACCTTTATGCGCTTTCACCTGCGAAAGCCGAAGTTGAAATCTCCGGCGGAAAGGAATTGTTGTCACGAGTAAACCCGCAAGATATAAATCTTTACATTGAATTTTCGAGATTTTCCATTGAAAATACAGATGAGCTTAGACCAACCGTGCATATTCCATACCCCATTACCAGTTGGCATATTCTTCCCGATAAATTTCGTTTAACGGAATCTATTAGGGAGTTTGGGGAAGATATTGAGTAGTGCAAATATTTGGCTTGGAATAGAGAGCAGTTGCGATGATACGGCTTGCGCTGTGTTGCGGGAAAGTGAAGATTCTATTGAGATTTTATCCAATTGCCTTTATAGCCAGATAGACGAGCATAAGTCGTGGGGCGGCGTTGTGCCGGAGCTTGCCTCGCGCGCTCACTTGGAAAAAATCGTTCCGGTTTTGGAACAGGCGCTTGCAAAAGCAAAAATCGGCATTGAAGAAATAGGCCAGGTAGCCTTCACAAGAAGCCCAGGCTTAATGGGTTCGCTGCTGGTAGGCGCAAATTTCGCACAGGGCTTGGCAAAAGATTTGAACATAGAATGCTATGGAATAAACCATTTGGAAGGGCACATTTGTTCGGCGTTATTGTTTGTAGGGGCGTTGCAGGCAACGCCCTTACAAGCATTAATCGTTTCCGGAGGGCATACGGAATTGGTTTTGGCGAAACCGAATTTTGAATATGTTTCCATAGGCAAAACAAGGGACGATGCGGCTGGCGAAGCTTTTGACAAGAGCGGGAAAATTCTTGGGCTTGGCTACCCTGCCGGAGCGGAAATCAGCAGGCTTGCTAAAAACGGTGCTAAAAATTTCCATGAATTTCCAAGGGCGTTGAACGAAGCGAATTCCTTTGATTTTTCCTTTAGCGGATTGAAAACCGCAGTGCTTCGCTATGTTCAAGCAAAGGGCGAGGAATTTGTAAAGGAGCATATTGCGGATATTTGCGCGAGCTTGCAAGAGGCGATAGCGGATATTTTATCTTTAAAAGCGGTTAATGCGGCGCAGAAATACGGCGTTGAAAATATCGCTTTGTGCGGCGGTGTTAGCGCAAACTACCGGCTCAGGGAGCTTTTAGCCGAGCGGGCGGAGAAAAACGGATTGAATTTCATTTGCCCTCCCCCATCTCTTTGCACGGACAATGGGGCGATGATAGCGGCTGCCGCTATTTTCAGGAAAAGGGCGGGTGTGCTGGCGAAAAATGATGAAGTCAAAGCGTGGAGCGATTTATGGTAAAACTAGCCCTTGAAAATTTGGAAAAACACTTCCCGGAAAAGCTGAAGGGAAAACGACTGGGCGCAGTTCTCCACCCCGCCTCAATAACCGCAGACTTGCGCCACACCCTTGCAACGCTTGAAAAGCACAACGGCTCGCTGTTCAAACTCGCTGCGCTCTTTGGCCCGCAGCACGGAATTCTGGGGCACACCCAAGACAACATGATAGAATGGGAAGGCTTCACAGACCCGCGCCTTGACATTCCCGTTTACAGCTTATACGGCGAACATAGGGAACCTGCCCCTGAAATGCTAAAAGATTTAGATGCGCTTTTGGTTGACCTGCAAGACGTGGGCGCAAGATATTACACCTTTATTTGGACTCTTTACCTTTGCATAAAAGCCGCCGAAAAATGCAATATTCCGGTTGTTGTGATAGACCGCCCAAACCCAATAGGCTGCCACATAACGGAAGGACCGGTTTTGGACTTGGAATACAAAAGCTTTGTTGGCTTGCATTCAATTCAGGTGCGGCACGGAAAAACCATAGGCGAACTAGCCTTGCAGTTCAAGGAAGAGTGTTTTCCCAGTGCGGAGATTCATGTTTTGGAAATGCAGGGCTGCGAAAAAAATATGTGGTTCAACCAAACCGGCCTGCCCTGGGTTATGCCGTCTCCTAATATGCCAACTTTGGATACCGCAATAGTTTACCCCGGGCAATGCCTGTTGGAAGCCACTAATATAAGCGAAGCGCGCGGCACAACCAAACCTTTTGAGCTTTTCGGCGCACCTTGGATTGAAGCCCCGGAAATGTGCGATTTCCTTAATAATCTAAAACTGCCCGGAGTTTATTTCAGGGAAAGCCATTTTCAGCCTACATTCCACAAATACGCAGGGCAAATTTGCCACGGAGCGCAAATCCATGTTTTGGAGCGAGAAGAATTTTTGCCCTTTGAAACCACGATTCAAATTCTAAAGCATTTATTCCGCCGCTACCCAAACGATTTTGCATGGAAACCCCCGCCCTACGAATACGAATTCAAAAAGCTCCCTATAGATATACTGCTCGGAAACGGAAGTTATAGAGAGTTGAGAGTTGAGAGTAATTACTAAATTCTCCAAAAATGCTGCACCGACTTCCATACCTAACGGCAGAGGCTTTCAGAGGGCTTTTAAGGCACCGCCTTGTGATAATCCCCTCGCTTGCCACAACGTTTTTATGTTCGTTTTTGCTGATAACAAGCATGAATGCCCTGAGCTTTGCCGTTTCGCTTTCCATGTACTCTGCCTCCCTGTATAGAATTGAGGCATTTTTTTTGAATGCGCCCAAGCCGGCAGAAGCGGATTCCATTTTAAAAATAGTGGAAAATTTTGAAAGCGTGAGTTCGCTGGATTATTTTTCGGAAGAACAGGCTTTGGAAGAGTTTAAAAAGAGCTTTCCGGAAGACATGCTTTATCGCGTTGAAGGAAACCCGCTGCAGGCATCTATTCGCATTCAAATAAGGGCTAATTCGCAAAACCTTGAAACCATTCAAAAAATATCGAAACGCCTGCTGGCCATGCCCGAATTTTCCGTTGCGCAAGCTCCGGTTGAATGGATTAAGCAGTGGGAAAGCGTCAAGTGGCATTTTTTCGCAATCCCAATGGCGGTGTCTGCATTTATGCTGGTTATCTTGTGGCTGATTATGTGGAATGCCATAAGGTTAACGCTCCTTTCAAGAAAAGAGCTGGTGAACAACATAAAATATTCCGGCGGAACTCCGTTTTTTATACAATTCCCTTTTGTGCTGGAGGGCTTGCTGCAGGGGCTTATAGGTGCAGGTCTGGCTGCAGTTTTGTTTCATTTTATTGAAAGGCCCATTGTTGAATATTTTCCGCTTCTCTCCCAATTTACCCAAAAAAGCCAGATGGCAAGTATTTTTGTTCTACTGTTTGTTGCCATATCGGAAGCAGCAGTCAGCTTATTTACCGTGAGAAAATTTTTGGCGAGAGGAATTTAGTTTGAAAACTCTCAACTCTTTAGCAATCGCCGTAATTTTCGCTTTTCTCAATTCATTCGCCGCACCTGCAACCTCCGTGGATAAAGAGCTTAAAAGCAATGCAGATGCTTTAAAAAAAATCCAAAGAGAAATGGAGAAGGCAGAAGCCAAGAAAAAAGACTGGGAGAATAAGGAAAGCGGGGTGCTGAAAAACATTGCCGAAATTGACGACGGTTTAATACGAACACGGGAATCCCTGAACGACTTGCAAAAAAAAGAAAAATCACTAACGCTCACAATACAAGACATTGAGGAAGAAATAGAAGATTTGCAAAAAAACATAGATACGCAAAAAAAAGCCATAGCCTCAAGGCTCAAGAACTTATACATACACGGCAAACGGGAAGAATGGGAACTCCTGTTCAATCTCCTGAAAGAAAACGAAAACCCGCAGCGAAAGCTCTACTGGGTTCAGAGGCTCTTGGAAAGCGATAAAACAATAGTTGAAAACTACCAGACCTCCATGAATAAACAGGAAGAAAAAAAAGAGCAACTGAGCGCAAGGCAAAAAGAAATGGTTGCGCTGCACGAAAGCAAGGCAAAAGAAGAGCGAAAGCTCCAGGACCAATTGCAATTTCAAAACCAGGCTTTGACAAAGATAAAAGAAAACAAATCGGAACAGGAAAAAGCCATTGAAGAATATAAAAGAAATCAAAAAACTCTAGCTGCGCTCATAGCCGCCCTTGAAAAGAGGCGGCAAGCTGAAATTACGGCAAAAAAGAAAACTGAGAGCGAGCAAAAAACAAAAGAAAAAAAACTTCCAAAGGGCAAGGTAGCCGTACCCAAAGAGACACCTGTTGCCATTGGCCCCAAATGCACCCCTTTAAACGGAGAAATAATAAGCGAATACGGCTATCATGTGAATAGAGTTCTAGACATAAAAACTATGCATGTAGGCACAGAAATAAGAGGGCAAAAAGGGGAAAGCATTAAAGCCGCCGCTGCAGGCACGGTTGCCATGATTGCAAATGTGCCGGGACACGGCCCGTCTGTGATTATAGACCATAAAGGCTCTTATTACAGCCTTTACGGGCATTTAAGCACAATAAAAGTTAAAGAAGGCGAAACGGTGAGAAATTGCCAGGAAATAGGCTTGGTTGGCAATGCGGAATCCACCAACGGCTACAAGCTATTTTTCCAAGTATATAAGGGCACACAGTCTCAAGACCCAATGAAGTGGCTTAGGAATTAATTTTTACTATATTTATTTGGATATGGATACAATTCCGGTTACTAAAGAGACTTATGACCTGCTGGTACAAGAGCTTGAAAACTTGAAGAAAGTTGAGCGTCCGCGTATTTTGCAAGAAATTGCCGAAGCCAGGGCGCAAGGTGATTTAAGCGAGAATTTTGAATACCACTCTGCTAAGGACCAGCAGGGCAAAATTGAGTCAAGAATACAATTTTTGGAAGATAAAGTCGCCAGGTCGGTTATTATTGAGCATGACACCACATCTGCAACCCGTATCCTGTTTGGGGCCACTGTAAGGGTGAAAGATATGCTAAACGGCAAAGAAGATGAGTATATGCTGGTTTCCCCGGAAGGTTCAGACCCTGTAAACGGTAAAATAAGCTCGGTTAGCCCTATAGGAAAAGCTTTGATAGGCAAAACCAGGGGCGATAAAGTTGAAGTAAAAACGCCAAAAAAGGTGATAAAGTTGGAGATTTTGGATTATAGGTGATAATTTTTTTACTATTTGGTTTTTTTTTGTGTATATTTAGAGTGGAGTGAATATGAAGACTAAACTTGAATTTTTGGTAGCGTTTTTTTTGCTGCTTGCCGCTTCTGCATGGGCGGCTAAATGGACTATTGACTCTTTTGACGATGCACCTGACCCAGGTGAACCGGATAACTATATAGCAGAAGAGTTTTCGGGGGGATTAAAGCCTGTTAAGCCTGATCAGGTTACTCTGCAAGGCGGCCGCTTGTATGTAAGGCAAAAATTTGAAGACCCCTTTGGCGATGAAGATCCTACCTACCAGATTTTCCAGGGACGTCCGAAAGATGCCGCTAAAAATTTGGGCAAAATCAGTTTGGAGGGCATTCCATACACAACGCTCCTAAAAATGAAGATCTTCTATTCCAGGTCTGCCTCTGGAAATGATGATTTGGAAACCGTGTATTTTGACGGAAAAGACATTTTTGTTGAAGGCGAAGACCCTGTTTATATAAATTTGAATGGCAAAATGGAAGAACTAAAGCCTGTGGTTCTAAGGGAATACAAAATCTCCATAACATCGGAGCCTTCCGGCGCAACTGTAATGGTTGGCAATGCCAGCAAAGGCGAAACTCCGGTGACATTTTCCGCTTCTTCACCCAAAACCATATCTGTTGTTGTATCTAAAGAAGGCTACTATACGGTTATCAAGCCTATAACGCCGGCTGAAAAACAAACCACGCAAGAAGGCATTCTTTTAACCGCAAGGAAACCTCTGGCTGATCCGGTTACGCCCTTTAGATCTAAATTGCAAACCGCAAACGCCTCTAGGGACGCAAATGCCCTGAAAAATCTAAAAACCGAGGTACAGCAAGCTCTAAAAGACTATAACTCGGACAGTAAAAAATCCATAGATGCTGTTATGTCAAAGCTCCCAGCAAATCCGCCGAAAGCCTCAAACGAAAGTGCCAACGATTACTCCGCTCGCCAAAATCTTTGGACTAATACGCAATCTAAGGAAAGAGATGCTTTAAACAAAGAAGCCGCAAATTATTTCAATGAGCTTAAGGAACTCTCTGCTGAAATAGATGCCGCCGTTAGAGATGTTCCGGAGCCGGTTGTAGCCAAAAAACCGCCACCGCCGCCGCCACCGGAAGAAGATTACGATGATGATGATGCCTACTACGACGAAGATGAAGACGAAGAGGAATTTGAAGAAGAAATGGGAAGGCAGAGTAAAAACGATTACTCTCGTTACGATGCGGTGAGCAGCGCAACAGACGTTTTTGGAAATACAGATGAATATCTGTTTTGGACAGGCATGGTTTTTGCCGCTGCCGCAGTTGGAACCGGTGTTGTAGGCTTTTTGGAAAACATGGAATACACGAAGGCAAATGATGCTGTAAGCGAAGCAAATAAAAAGATAAAGGATGTTGAAAGAGAGATAGAAATAGCTTGCGAAAGAGAATCGTATGACGATATAGGCAAGTGCATAGCAGATTCCAAAAGGATTGCTAACCTTCCGGACGGGGATCCAAACAGCGTGAACCAACACGGTCTTTCGGTAAATGCAATTTGGAAACTAAAACAATACAAATCCACAAACGAAAAAACCAAGGATTCCTTTAACAAAAGCCGTATAATCTGGTTTAGCAGCGCTGGGCTTGCAGCAGCGATTAGCATAACTCTGTTCGTATGGTAAGGGCTTGGATTTCTGTAAATAAAATTTTATGCGAAACTATCATCGGGATTTATCCCGATGAACTCTCTGCCCCGCAGAAGATAGAGCTGGGTTTTTCTTTTGAATACGATTGCGAGCAGGCAATAACAACTGATTCAATAAAAAATGCCATAGACTACGCAGTTTTAACGGAAGAATTGAAAGCCTATGTATCTGGCAGCAAATTCAGCTTATTGGAAACATTAACCGCCGGAGTCGCAAAAAAAATACTGGCCTTTTCACCAAAAATAACAGCCTTAAGAGTTTATTGCATAAAATTAAATGCTTTGAAGCCAAGGGCGGAGATTGAGTTGAGAGTTGAGAATGAAGAATTGCAGAATTGATGTTTTGGATATTAATGAGGCTGGGTATCCGCCTTTGCTGGCAAAGTCAAGGTATGCTGTTCCTAAACTTTGGATTGCCGGTGCGATGAATTTTAGCGATGAATTTTACCTTGCAATGGTAGGTACCAGAAGCCCTAGCGGGCTTGCGGCAAACACGGTAAAATCAATGGTTAAAACTTTGAAGGGCCATAGAGTTCGCATTGTAAGCGGGCTTGCCCAGGGCATAGACTCGCTTTGCCATGAAGCTGCCATTGAAAACAATTTGCCAACCACAGCCGTTATAGCGCAGGGATTGGATATGCCTTTGCAAGGCAGCCAAAGGATTTTAGCGAAAAAAATCTTGGAGCACGGCGGCAATGTAATCTCGCCTTTCGCTCCGGGTTCCTTGGCTTATCAGGGTTATTTTGTGAAAAGAAACACTATAATATCGGGAATGTCAAATGCCGCCTTGATTGTTGAAAGCAGAGTAAAAGGCGGTGCCATGCACACTGCGAATTTTTGCTTTAGAGAAAACAAATCCTTATTCGCAGTGCCGGGTTCACCCATGACCCCAACCTCGGAAGGCTGCAACCGGCTGATCTATCAAAAGCAAGCACAAATAATCTGGAGCGTCAATGAACTGCCGGAAATACTGGGTTTCAATTCTTTGTTCCCCCATACCCCAGTGCCCCATACACATTCAACTTCCCAACTACCAAACTGGGCGGCAAAGGGAACCATCGTGCAAATAACCGATATATGCGAGCAAAGCCAAAAACCTGTAAATGAAGTTTTAGCCATGTTAACAGAACTGGAAATGCAGGGGAAATGTAAAGTGAGCGGGCAAAATGCAATTTTCTAAATTAATCTTGTGCCCCTCAAACAACTTTTAAAAAACGTCTGGCTCTATAGCTGGGTGTTAATTGTTCCGCTCGCCGTTTTGGCGAGCTTCACTGATTTGCTTTTGCTTGGCGGTATTCGCCTGTTTTTGTCAATGCTGGACAATTCTTTAAATACTCTTTTTAAATTGGATTGGCTAAAGAACATTGGAATTCTGCACTGGGCAATTTTAATGCTCATAATAATAGCCGTGCGTTATTTATTCATTACGCTTAGAGCACGTTCGGAAGAACGACTTGACTATAGACTGGAAAGCCATTTGCGGGCATGGTGGATACATATAATAAGAAATTTACATCCTTTGCAGTTCCACAGGCCCGAAATGAGCGGCATTTTGCACGAAACAAACCTCTCTATTTCCGCAATGCCCAAAGGCTGCAAGATAGTCACTCAATCCATACAGGCGGTTTCGCAACTGCTGGTTTTTGTACCGGTTCTATTTTTTATCTCCTGGAAATTAACACTGGTGCTGTTATTTGTTTTTGCTCCGATTGTTTTATACTTTCAAAGCGTCTTTAGAAAAGCTAACAGTGATATTGATAATTATAATCTCTTTTCCGGTGATTATGATTCAAGTTTATGGCAGTGGACAGCACTCCGCAAATGTTGGAACAATCAGGCCGAACTCTCAAGATACGTGTCTTTGCTTTTTAAAAAAATTCGCAATTTGAAAAATTCCTCCACAGAAATCGGTGTTAGAGACGTAACCATAACCCAAAGCATAGAGACCGTTTCAATATTGGTCATGTGCCTTGTTTTAGCCGTTTGCGCATTTTTAATCAAGGAAGGAAAGATGGAACCATCTCAAATAGTTCTATTCTGCGTTGCGCTCTTTATATGTTATAAACCTTTGAAAGAGTGTTCCCAGTTATTTTCCAGTTTAAGAGATTTAAGAAGAGCATATACGAGTCTTAGCCGTTTGGAATACATGAAACGCAAAACGGAATTCTTTGTGGAAAAAGAAGAGGAATGCATTAGAATTGAAAATATGGCTTTTAGTTATGGAGAATACGAGCCTTGGATATTTGAATCTTTAAGCAATACAATCAGGTTAAACCGCCCGCTGATACTGCAAGGGGGAAACGGAAGCGGAAAAACTACACTGCTTCGCATCTTATCGGGTTTGGAAATTCCTCAAGAGGGTAATATTTATATGCCGCCAAAAGCGAAATCCGGTTCTTTTTATCTTTCGCAAAGATTGTTTTTGCCGCCTATTTCCTGGCTTGAACAATTAATAAAGGAAAGGGAATGGAGCGTAACCATACGGAAGTTTTTTGAGACTTTGGATCTGGAAAACCTTTTAAAAAAGAACGGACACTCAAACGGCGAATTGCAAAGAATAAGCCTTGCATGGGCTGTTGTAAGCGGTATGCCCTTTTTATTTTTGGACGAACCTTTCGCTTTTATTTCCCAGGATATGCAAGAGCCTATTTTCAAAGCCTTCTGGAATGCCACAACCGAAACAGACCAATGGTGGATGATGGCAACTCACGTTCCTATGCCTGTGGCTTACCGAGACAGGGTTATTTACTGGAAGCTGTGATTTATTATTCTTTCCAGATTCTCTTTGTTTTTTGCCTGCTTTCCATCTATATAAACAGAGTTTTCCTTGTGCTTGAACCATGTTATTTGACGCTTTGCGTAGCGACGGGTTTTTAACGCAACTTCTTTGGCTACTGAAAACGGGTCTTCGTTTTTTTCCAATGCGGCTTTTAATTCCAGGTAACCAAGGCTTTGCCATGCAGGTGCATTTGCAGGCACGGTTTTAGAAAGCTCTGCAACCTCTTCTACCCAACCCCTTTTGAGCATTTTAATAACACGCTGCTCAATTCTTCCGTAAAGCTCATCCCTGGGAAAATCAAGCCAAACAGAAGGAACAGAGCCTATACCGCCAACTCTGTTCGGTTGAGAGTTGGGAGCTGAGAGTTGAGAGTTGAGTTCTAAAACACGAAGCAGCCGTTGAGTGTCGCCTTGCATGATTTTACCTTCTATGCCTGGGTCTGCTTTCAGGGCATCCAGGTAAAGTTCCCTTTGCTCTTTGCTTTCGTAATGTTTCTTTAACCTTTCCCTTATTTCCGGATTTGAGGGGGGCAGCGGGTTTAGACCTTGGCATAGAGCCTGCATGTAAAGTCCTGTTCCGCCAACAAGAATAAATTTTGCGCCGGGCTTTTGAGAAAGCAAATTTTTAACATCTTTTGCAAACTCCGCCGCATTGTATTGCAACTCCGGAGGCAAAAAATCAACCAGATGATGGGGCACGGCACTTAACTCCCCTGCCGTTGGCTGAGCCGTTCCTATCCTGAAACCCTTATAAACCTGTCTGGAATCCATGCAAATAATCTCCGCACCCAGTTTTTGGGCGAGCAAAACGGCAAGCTCTGTTTTACCGGAACCCGTAGCACCGAGAATTGCACCGAGAAGAGGCATGGGAAGAATGTAGCATTTTTAATTTTACTATATTTTTACGTGATGATAGACTTCTATCCTGTTCACATATATTATCCGCTTGAGGAGGCCGAAAGGAAATATCGGGAAGGCGCCCTAAAACAAACGGAAACTTACTTGTTGGATTTCATTGAAAGGCATTTGGAAGAGATTATAGACATAGCAAGCGAAGACGGCGAAGCAAAAGACGAAGATATTTTGAATGCCGTTAAAGGTGAGATTCTTGCGCGAGGATCAATACAGCCCGCAGCCGAACTTGCAGACATGATAAAGGAAATCAACAAGGAAATCTGGTACAAAGGCGAAACAGAAAACTATAGCCAAAGCCCCAAAACCATAGCCGAGCAATGGCAGGCGGAGTATGCGATTAAATGGCATGAAGCAAAGCTCTTTGAAATATTCGTGGTTCTGGAACACTGCGCAAGTACCGTGCTTGCCAAATTCAGTGGGGTTCGCTAGTGACTACGCCTGTGGAAACTCTTTATTTCAAGGATTTGAATCACTATCAAACCCTCTCTACACAAGAGGAGCAGGCACTTATACAAATTCTGCGAGACGAAAATAAAAAAAATATACACAACGCCGCCCTTCGCAAACTTATATGCGGCAATCTGCGTTTTGTTGTGAGCGTTGCCCGCAAATACCAGGGACGCGGCCTCAGTTTGCTGGACTTGATAAACGAAGGCAACCTTGGGCTTTTCAAGGCCGCGCTGCGTTTTGACTGCGCAAAAGATGTTCGCTTTATAAGTTATGCCGTTTGGTGGATTAGGCAAGCTATACAGAAAGCCATCTTTGAGCGAATTGGCGTAATGAGAATCCCGCCCAATAAATTAACCCTTGTGAGCCGTTTCAAAAAAGCTTTGTCTAACAATCTGGGTGATTACGAAAAAACATTCTGTATGCCGGAATTCAAAGATAACGAAAAAGATATAATAGATATAATGGAAAAAATGATGGAAATATCCCTTGATTCCCCTGCCAATGACGACCCGAATTCCGAAAGCGTAGGAACGCTTTTAGATGTTTTGGAAGGAACTTCGGATAATCAAGACGACTATGTAAGGGAAACCGAGTTACATAACATGGTAAGCGCAGTGCTGGCCAAACTGCCAAAAAAAGAAAGTGATATTCTCCGCATGTTTTACGGCATAGATTCCGCAGAAGACAACACTCTGCGCGACATTGGAGAAGATATGCGGCTCTCCCGCGAAAAAGTGAGGCAAATAAAAAATAAAGCCCTCCGCAGAATGCAAAGAAACAAAGAACTGCACGAAAACCTAAAAGATTTTTTTCCTAGCTAAGGGCTATATCCCGATAAATCCTCGTTTCTTCCTCAATGTTTTCCGCACCGAAAATAGCGGAGCCTATAACAAAAACATTTGCGCCGGCTTCTTTGGCTGCAGGCAAGGTTTTCTGATTAATTCCGCCGTCTATTTCTATTTGCAAGTCAGGTTTCATTTTGCGCAAACTGCTGACCTTGCTCAAACAATACGGAATAAGCGATTGACCGCCAAAGCCGGGATTTACGCTCATAATCAAAACCATATCTGCAAGGTCCAGAACATTTGTTATTAAATCCAGGGGTGTGGCAGGATTTACGGAAACTCCGGCTTTGCATCCAAGCTCCTTGATTTGATTCAGCAAGCGGTCTAAATGCTTTGCAGCCTCCGCATGAACGGTTATATACTCGGCACCGGCATCCGCAAAAGCGGCAACGTGCTGTTCCGGGCATTCAATCATCAAATGGCAATCCAAAGGAAGTTTCGTGCATTTGCGTATTTGCCGAGCAATTCCGGGCCCAAAAGAAATATTCGGAACAAAATTTCCGTCCATCACGTCTAAATGAATCCAGTCTGCGCCACCTCTTTCGGTAGCTTTTATGTCTGCCTCTAAGTTGAGAAAGTTCGCATTTAAAACGCTAGGTGCAATAATCATGGAGAAAATTTAGAAAATCTTCATCTTTGGGATGAAAATCCATGTAATCATCAAAGACTTTTTGCCCTCGCTCGCTATCTCTTTCCAAATTTTTCTCAATGCGTGAAATTACGGACGGGTTCAATTTTTTATTCTTTCTGTAAAAATTGCAATCTTCCATGTACAGTTCATAGGCTTCTATTATTTTTCCCATATTCCCGGTTTTAATGTAGTTGCTGCCAAGCCCGGGAATTTCTTCTTCACTTGCAGAAAAGGGCAAAACCTGCTTGCCCTGCAAAAATTCTTTTAAAGTATCGCAGGCATAAATAACAGAATTCAATACGGAGTTTGAAAAGAGCAAATCAAGGCTGTCTTTTATGCCGCTCCTTTTATCCCATTTGTAAATACTCCTGTAAACTCCGTAAATATTTTTGCTGTAAACCCAACCCGGAATTATCTCATTCAACCCCGAAGATTCACCGCCGTTTTTTATCAAACCGAATGGAAACTTTAACCTTTGCGGTTCGCAAACAGCTCCGGTCGCAATCATGGTAAAGGGCGCTTCGGTAAAATTCGCCGGAAATTTTACGCTGCATCCAAGCCCGAAAAACTGCCCCAACCCCGGTGCAATCTCCTGGTCCGGCATTCTGCCCGTATGGTTGCTTCCCACATTCGCCCCATAACCCACATTGCCTCTGCCCTCTGCCCATAACGCAGATATAAGCAAACTGTGATGGTGAATTTGCACAAGAGGCCCAATCAGGGAATTGCTAACCTCTGCCTCGCCTATATGCGAAAATGAACCGATAAAAGAAGATTTTACAATGGCATTATCCGTTGCAATGCTATTGCTTTCAAGTATGGCTTCTCTCACCAAAGCTCCGTTTTCAACGCAAGCAAATTCGCCCAAGTGCGTATTTTCAAGTGAAATTATATTGCAAACACTGGCTCCCCTGCCTATAACGGTTCTCTCCTTTTCGCTGAACTGCCTTTTCAAAACACGATGCCCCATTTCCGTTCCAATTTTTATTTTAGACATGTCTTCATCACAGGTAATTGAACCCGCATTGAATATCAAAGCGGAGTCGCAGGCTACGGAATTGGAAAAAAGCTTGACATCATAAATACAGGCGTCTTCTATAACGCTTTCGTTTATCCATGAATTAAAAATTCCCGTTTGAAATTCAACTCCTTTGTAATCAAGCGTTTTGCCGGAAAACCCGTGCAATTTTATTTTCCCGGTGAATTTAGAATTTTTGATATTTTTGGTTGTGAAATTTTGCAGAACCCTTATATTGTTCCAATTGTCGCAAATATTTCCTGCGGCTGCAAGCTCGTCAATTTCTTTTTGCATCAAGGGTCTTTTAATCATAAAAATTTCTCCATATCTTCTCGGGTTGTTATTTTATCATTTTGAATATTTCCTTCTATGATTTTTATCGGAATACCGAACTTTTCAAGAATAGATGCTTCGTCTGTTGGGCAAAAATCGGGGATTTTTTCCATTTTTCTGTAAAGTTCCTTTAGTAAAGCAACAGGAGCAGCCTGAGGAGTTTGGGCGAGCCACACCGTTTGGCGTTCAACGGTATTTTTTACAAATCCGTTTTCCGTTATTTTAACCGTGTCAAAAACAGGCTTTGCAACCATGCAGCAATTTTCCTCAAGAGTTTTTGCAACCGAATTTACTATATCGCCGCTTACAAAGGGGCGAGCGGCATCATGCACCATCACGTGGCTAACGCCCTCAGGTAAAGCCTCAATGCCACTCCTAACCGATTGCCATCGTTCTTTGCCGCCAACTGCTACAATAATGGATAAATCCCCGGCTTCTCTAATAAAATAATCCTGCCAACCTTCCGGAACGGTTAGAACAACAGCTTTTATTTCCCTGTTATTCAAAAAGGTTTCTGCGCTATGCCGCCACATGGCCTTGCCGCGCAGCTTAACCAATTGCTTGGGAACTTCACCGCCAAGCCGCTTACCCAGTCCTCCTGCGGTTATCACTGCTCCAATCCGCATACAGCCGCTACTGCAACTCCGATACGAAAATCCGGTCCTTGTAATACATAAGCTCGGCTATGCTTTCTCTAATATCATCCTGCGCCCTATGACTTTCCCTTTTTTTGAATTTTGGCAATTTCGGATACCACCTGAATGCAAGTTCTTTTATGGAACTTACGTCTATGTTTCTGTAATTTAGCCAAACCTCAATTTTCGGCATATGTTTAGTCAAAAAGCGACGGTCTTGCCCGATGGAGTTTCCGCAAAGTGGATTTTTGCTCTTTTCTGTGTATCCTTTTATAAAATTGAGAGTCATCTCTTCTGCCGTAGCCAAATTATACGGAGAATTTCTCACTCTTCCTATTAAACCGCTCTTAGTGTGATGGCTTCTATTCCATTTATCCATCATATTTAGAATTTCATCGTTTTGCCTTATAGCAAGTGCCGGCCCTTCGGCAAGAATTTTGAGCTGCGGGTCTGTTATTATGGTTGCAATTTCAAGAATAACGCAGGTTTCCGGGTCTAAACCGGTCATTTCCAGGTCTATCCAAACCAAATTCGGTGCAGTTTTGCTCATTAGCTTGAATTTAGAAATTTTTTTTACTAAATTTAATCTTTAAAATTTAGCAAGAGAGGTTGATATGGCAGAAAAAAGTAAAAAAAAGGCTCGCTCTAATAAAGGCAAAAAAAAGCCCGCTGTGCCAGCTTCTCAAGGCGTAACTCTTGGTGATTTGCTTGGCAAAAAGTTGGAGCATGTGAAACGTGAAAGCGAAGAAAAGCAGAAGAAAATGGTGAAGGAAGCGAGGGATAACCCTGCTGTTCAGCGTTCTTCGGAAAAATTCGCAGCAGCAATAGCAAAGAAAAGCGTTGCAAAACCAAAGGCAGCACCAAAAACGAAATCCGCCGCTAGATGATAAACTTCGCCCCTATAGCTCAACAGGATAGAGCCCAGGTTTCCTAAACCTGTTACCCAAGTTCGACTCTTGGTGGGGGTACTTGCCTTTTTTCGCAACTTGTTGCGTGCCAACAAGTTGCGAAAAACGTTGTTTTGCCAATGGTGAAAAAATGGCGAAAAAAGCAAACGGCTTCGAGCTCAAACCCGAACTGGCAAAAGCAATTCCTGACCGGGGAGCCTCATCCTCAAGCTCCAAAGCCGAATGAATAGCGAAACCTCACCGGACAGCGGCGAGATTTTCTACATTATGTCTTCAAATGGCAACTTCATCTTCAATGCTCAAAGCTGACATCATATCAGCGTTGGACAAGCTGAGCAAAAAGCGCAAAGATTTCGAGCGTATCGAAATAGCCGACGCGATACATCGCTCCGTTGAAAAATACGAGCAGTTAACTCCTTTGTTTGACTATTTTTACGACCAGTACAAGTCCTTGCAAGACAGAGTTGAAAAGGTTGAGAATGAAAAAGAGCTTTTAGACTCTATTTCGGAAGATATTCTAGGTTATTTGGAGGCTTGCGTTGAAGCCTCGTCCATCGCGGAGCGACATCTTGCTGAAATCGTAAAAAGGCGTTCCCGCTTTTCGGTGAGCCAAGTTCGCGCCAATCTCGATTTATTCAATCACGTAGTCAAAGTCATGGTTTTGCTGAAAGGCGATTGGCCGGAGACGGAAGCTCCGCCTGAAGAAGCGTTGAATCAGCTCCATGAAATAGAATCTGATTTTTTCGGCTTGGAAGACGAGTTCGTCCACGACTATGAATTCGCTCTTTTAAAATCAAGCTCTATTCAAATTCATATTGAAGCTCATTTGCTATTGTCGGATTTTCGGCTGGATGCCGATTCGCTGACCAAAGACTATCCTATATCAGTGAGATGCTCTGATGCCGTCGTTTCAGAAACATAGCGAGCATAGCCGCCATAATTTGAAATTCTTGAACTCCTTTTTCCTCAAGCATTCCAATGACTGGGCTGTGACTGCCATGTTCTATTGCGCGGTTCACATGGCGGAAGCGATATTGGATAAAGCTCATTCAACTCATTGCCGAAGCCATCAAGACCGCTCCGGCAAACTCGCGAATCTTGATTTGCCTTCGTTCCCGATGAATTCTTACAAAGCTTTGGAACGAGAATCTCGCTATTCAAGATACAAGAGCTATGAAATCTTCGATATTGAAGTTCATAAAATTTTCGAATGCCATTTCCAAAGGCTGATTCAGTGGTTCAACAATCAAGTAAAGCCGGACGAATCTTTGGACATTCTGCCGTGCAAAGAAGCTGACAATGAATGGCTCGAAAGACGCGAAGCCAAAGACCCCGAATGCGATAAATGCCACTGACTGCGAATTTCAAGATAATCTTCGCATTGCTCCAAAACGGAAGATTTCGCTCATGCTCAAATTGGCAGCTGGCCCGTGCCGTATTTCGCGCGGCGGGGCTTGGCTTTGGGCTTTGTTTCTTTTTCTTGGCAAAGCATCCACGCGTCCAAGTCCAGCCGCCGGAAATACACTAGCTTGCCGCGCTTGGATTGGCTGAGTTCGCCGTTCCTCACGGCCAGCCATAACTTTCCCTTGCTCGCTCCTGTGTATTCCTCGGCCAACTCGAGCGGCAACGCGCTCATGGCGGCGGCTGAATTGAGCCGCAGCGCCTTGGTGTGCCGGTTCAAGGCCTCTATCGCTTCGGAGGTCATGGCTTCTTTTTGCTGGCTTTTGGCATCGGCTTCATTCATATTCGATTATCATAATAATATGGAATCAAAAATCAGTTTAAAATAAAATTAGCGGAAACGGCTGCGTTTTCTTATATTTTCCGTATATTATGGCGTGAGGTGCAATATGATGAGTTTGGCGGAACTGCTTGAAACGGATAAAGAGCTTGAGGCTATGCGCATGGAAGAATTGAACGAGATGCAACTTAGCGGGGACAGGCTATACTGGCACGGGAGCTTTAGCCCGAAGTTGGATTTGAGCGAGAACATTAAAAAGATAGGCGAGTATTCGTGCTTTTTCTTCACGACTCATTTTGGTTACGCTTTGAGCTATATATGCAGAGTTGGTGTTGGCGAATTGTCGTTTTACAAGCAATTCCCCAAAATGCAAAACGAGATAGACGCAACGGGTGTCAAGTTTTCCGGGACGAATGAGCATACGGGATATATGTTTCCTTTGAAATTGAAGCTCGGAGCTAATATATACGATTCTCATAGAATGGGAGACGTTCATTATTTGTTTACGCTGATAGGCAGAGACGAGCGAATGAACGGCGTGTTTTTGAAGCACAAAATAGACAAGATGGATTTCGCCGACAAAATGGCTACCACTGACTGGTTCAACGTGGAAAAAGAAAGCAGCAACGTGTATTTGCATGGAATAAAAAGAGATGACATATTGGAACTATTGCACAAAAACACGGAAGGCGTGGTATTCCATGGATTTTCGAACTACGAATACGAGAAGTTTCACTCAATAGGCATGTTCAAAGACAAAGTGCCGGAATATCTGAAACAAGCGAACCCGCTGAAAGTCTCTTTCCGCAAAAACATCAACAAAAAGAAGATTGTAAATGGGAAGATAGAAATCATGAAAGACGTGATACGCATAGGATATGATGAAAAATAGGAGATTGCAGCATGAAGTTCGGTGATTATCAAAGAATGTACGGGATTGACCCGACGGCATCGGTCCAGCAGGAGAGCAACCCGACGGAAGAAAGCGCGGTCCAACCGTTGAGAACCGAGTTTCCCCTCGTTGAAATTATGGAAAGCGTGGAAGAAATGGCCGACCGTCTTGGCTTGGCTTTGTCTTCGTTTCCAGGATTGTGCCGCAAGATTTACAATGATTTGATAAACGAGTCTTACGACGTCATGATGGCTGAAATACAAAAATATTTGGATGACGCTGACGATTCCATAGAAAGAGCGAAACGAGTGATTCCGAGCAATTTCAGTTCAAACAATCCAAATATAGATGCCGTCATGAGCAAAATCAAATTGCTATCAATGGGCTTGGACAAAAGAGTTGACGTCGTAAACAATTCCATATACGATTTGATAAATTCCGACAAGTGGACTACCGAGGTTCCGCCTGGGTGCAAAACGTTGTACAAAGATTTAATGAGCAAAGTTTCAGTTTTTTTTATTTTGGTTCTTAGGATTAAATCGGAACTTGCCGACGTGATTCCAAAAACAAAGACTATCTTCGGCAAGCAGATATGCCCCGAAGCAAAAGCTCCGTCGGCTACTGATTTGAATAGAACTTTCGATTTCATAACGCCGGAGCAATTCGAGTTCGGCATGGGTTCGGCTGATTTGAAAAAGCCGAAAGATGAAAAAGCAAACGAGAGCGCTGCTCTCAAGCTGCATGATGAATTTCCCGCTTTGGAGTCGGAAGAAGCCATGAGCCAAGCGTATGAGTTGCTCCATGAAGCTTTGAATGATTTCATAGACATCGGCGTCGGAGTGGTTAGCAGATGGATGGATGAATCGGCGGAACCGATAAACTACGCCGTTGCGATAAAACGAGTCAAAGACAGAGCCGAGTTGGTGAGTTCCAAATGGATTCCGGCGATAGGCGGACTCACTCCTCAAGCCAAAGCCACTGCGAAATATTATTGCGTCCAGCTTGACACCGACATGACTTCTGCCAATCAAACCGTGCTTCGCATAATAGAAATGGGCGAATGGCTGAATTCGGATTCCTTGGCTTACAAAAACGCGTACACGGTTTTCTACGAGACGGTTGCGAAATTCTATGTTTCGGTGATTGCCAGTCTAGGAAAAGAACACGCCTCCATAGTTCCCAAAACGAAAAACGTATGCAAAGAACTATTGTGCGAAAGAGCGTTAGCCGCCTCGGCCACGGACATACAATCGTTCATAACGAGAGCCGAGTTCGAAGCCGCCATGAAACCAATCGTTCCCAAGAAGGCTTCATGATTTCCGATTCACCCTATTTCGACATAGCTCCGCCCGAAGAAAGCGGAGTCGAGACGAGCATTTGCTTCGGATGCAGGAAATGGACTCCCAAGATGGGATGCTGGGAAAATAGGTGGGCCAATTCCGGCGCGTTTCAAGGAAGGGGGCCGCATGACTATCTAGGCCATTTGAAGGAGGGCGAGACATTTTGCTTGTTCTACAGCGAACAGCCTTGGGTCCGGAAACTTCAAGCGAAGCATTCCTATTCGTGCGAATGCGATTTGCCAGAGGCCTAAATAAGAAAGCTCCGGTCGCTTGGGTTTTCCTCCAAGATTTGACGAGCGACCGGGGTCTTGTTCGACGGCAATTCTTAAAAACATTGCCGAAACAACTGCGTTTTCTTGGATTTGACTTATATTGCAAAAGGAAGCTCACCAGACCGAGAAATCGGAAAGGCGGGCTCCTTGGAAAATGCCGCCAATGCGCTTATAACACAATGGCGGTGCTCTTAAATGGATGCTCGGTACAAGTTCATCCGTCTGGATGAAGTTAAGTACTCGCTCTTGAAGGCAGCTCGCAAGTTTGCCTTCAAGAGCTTTGCAAAGAGCTTTTCGTTCATCTTTTCATTTTCAAGCGCGGTTCCACGAGAAACAAATTTCTTCATAGCACCTCCGTTGTTTGAGTTTTGCTCGCTTGCAGGACGGAGCGTTGTCGCCTAGCACCGGTTCATAATTGTGAGTCAGCGCCAACCACAATATAAGTGGAATTGCGGGATTTGCGTCTAAAAATCAGTTTTTTCCGGCGAAGCGCGCGAAATTCGACATGAAACGCATAAAAACGAGGATGAAAAGAATTCATCCGACTTGTTTATATTATGCGAAAAGGAGCTTTTATGAAAATTGTGATACGTCCTGACTATGACACGATGACGGCTATTGTCGGCTATCACGGACCGGAAAGCGAGTTCTCCGATTCAGGGTTGATATTCGCTCCGTTGGCCGGTTTTGACAAATGCAAGCCATCCCCGATGCCTAGAATGTCAGTTAAGGATATAGACGGTGTTTCAAAATCGGCTCAATGAGACATCTTGATTTCAAACCGTTTCTCCAAGTCAAGCACCCATTTCGGCGGATTGTGGATGTCTTCTATGGATTTTATGTATTTTTGGAGCATCGGCAACAATTCCACGTTTGGAATTTCTCCGCCGTGCAAATTAAGTCTATATTGTCCGCAAAGGATGGCGTTGCGGATTTTGCCATATAGCACTTGCTCGTTCCCGCCGCCATACACGTAGCACCAAGCGAGAGCTTGGCAGCAAATGTCGTCCGAATACACTTTAAGGCCCGCGCTTTCGCATGTTGCGAACAATTTATGGGCCATGTCGCTCGCCATGTCAAAATCTTCACTCATGCTTATTTTCCAATGGTTGAATCGTTGCTTGCGGCTCGTCTTTGCTTTTTGAAACATTGCCGCTTGCAAACGAAAACAGCACGAGCGCGACAAAACACAAAAAGAACGTAGCGATGATTAAGCATCCAGTGCAACCCGGCGTGTTGCTATCGTACGCCCAAAACGATTTAGGCAGAGGCCTGTATGGGTTGAACTGAGCCATTCTCATCGCTCTTTAATAATATGTTCTTTCATGCCAAGTTCCCCGTCAATACAATGCTTCCCGTCAAGTGCATGAGCAACGTTTTTTGTATGTCGTGGAGCCTTTTGAACAAATAGTAGTATCTCGCCGGATATGTCAAAGTTTTCTTTAATTCATTCGCCAATCGCACCACTCTCCCGCTATGGCAAAATTGAGCAATCCGCTCCATGTCTATTTCCACCGAATTGCTGAGATTCGTGTCGATATAGCCGCCGTTGAATACAACGACGATGCCCTTGTCCAAATAATGAGCTTTCGCTCTGAACTCTCCGAATCTTTTGCCTTCGGCATTGTATTGGAACGCCTTTATCTGAATGACGAATTCCTTTTCCAAGCCGGATGCGCTCAAGGATGGCATGTCTATGCCGTACTTGCTTTTGGGGAGGCCGGACTTGTAGAATTCCTTTCTCAAAAGAAACTTGAAAGTTTCAAGCGTCATGCGCTTCTTGTGAATCTCGGAAATTTCGTTGAATTCCTTCAATGCGATGTCGTAGTCTCTCACGCATCCGAAAATTGCTTTGAGGCGGGGAGACATAACGTTCTCCACAACTTTATTTTTCATGCTTTGCTCTCCTGCGAAATGGTTTTGACAATCAATTTTTTCAGCAAGTCTTCGTTTCTCACGGCCAAGCTCTTCATTCCTTCGTCCATGATGCTGATGGTGGCGTCTTTGTCCTTGCATCGTTCTTCCCACATCCTGGCCTTGAACATGGCGTTGTGCCAATCCTTTCTTGCCATCATGACGATAGCCGACAAGCACACAACGGCCACGGCCAAACAGATAATTGCAATCTCCATAATCTTATTATAAGAATAAAGCCGTGTTTCACAGCTAGTCTTTGTGTTTGAGAACGTATTCATCCGAAATCACTTTCAAGCTCGCCATGTTGCTCATGCCTTTCTCCGGCTGGCAATAATAGTTATTGCTGAACGGGTCGCATTTTCTGAACACAACCCCTTCCGCCAAAGAGCCGTCCTCGTATTTCAAGGCGTTCGCGAAAGCCTTTATTTCGGCTTTGTCCTTCCACTTGAACTCGCCGTGGTATATTCTCGGAACCGTCACGAAATGAATATTCAAAAATTGGAACGCTCTATCGTTTATATAGCTCCAGTTATAATAGTTTCGCCCGTCTGATGTCAAGTTGAATACGGACCATTTGAGTTCTTTCAGATGCATCCGGTTCTTTTGTATGCCCGGACCGCAAAGCTCGCCTTGCAAAGTCAAACTCTTGGCTGACATCCGTTGCGCCATCTTGCTTATGTTCTCAATCCACTTGTCTCTATGGCATACCATAAGCACGTTGGGCATGGCCGAGAAATGAGCCGACCAGCTCAATTTGTCTATCTTCTTGAGCCATTTGTCCAATGGAAGATTTTTGGCTTCTATTTTCATCAATTTCTTCAAAGGGGCTTTGAACAACACGTTGTTTCTCGACATCAAATAGAAATCGCCGTTTGCAATGCTTATGGAAACGCTGCTTCCATCCATTTTAAGCGTTCCGTCAACGGTTGCTCCTTTCCAATTTTCATACACTCCCGGCAAGTTCTCTATGCGGGTTTCGTCGGTTTTGGGAATGGGATATTCGTAAGCCTTTCTTTTATGCATGAGAACGGCGGCTATCCTTGGGAATCTATGAGCCAATTTGTAGCCTAGCTTCTTCACGAAAGAGCGAGGCTTCGTTTGCTTCAACGCCGCCAATGTTTGCAAGTTCTCGTCGAGGACGTCCCGGCTTGCCACCTTCAATGTTTCCGTCAAGTCCATGCCCGGCTTCATTTTCGATGGGTCCATGACTTCTTTCAATTGCTCCAGAGCGAAGGCTATGCCGTAGGACACGACCCCGCCCATCTTCATGGCGGATATGAGGAATCCGCCGTATTTCTCTTTGTAGCATCTTTTTCTAAGAAACTCAAATTGCGGCCATTGCGGAAGCACCGTGTCGTATTCCACGTACACGGCCAAGTCGCCCGATTTGAAGTCGTTTTTCTGAACGATAACCTCGTAGCCGTTCTCCTTGAACGTGGCTATGACGATGTTGTCTTTTCCCGGTATGGCGGTAAAACCATCTAATGTCACCACATAGGCTAAAGTTGTCCTAGACACAGCCTACCTCCTTTTCTTTTTGAAATTCTCTTTGAAACGTTCAAGCATCATCGCCGCCTCGCTTAGAACGGCAATCATGGAGCCTTTGTTCACGCGAGTCGAACGGTTCAAGTTCTTGAAATTGCTATCCAAGAATTTTTGCATGTCTTCTATTTGCTCCACTATCCGCTTGTTGGTCAATGGCTTGCTTTTGGATGGTTTGCGCTTTTTTGCTTCCGTTGCCTTTCGCTTGTTGTCAGCAACCCATTGTTTTTGCTCTTTGAGTATTTTTTGAGCCAATGCTTTGCGTTTCCCTTTTGACGCATCAACCCAATCTCCCGTGCCGTGCGTGCTTCGGTATTTGGAAAGCTTGCCGTCGATGACAGACACGGCGTAGGTTTTGCCGTCTTGCCAATACATCATATGGTCGGCTATTGCATACGCCTTGGATTCGTTTTCATGCTCTACGACGTCAAAACCGCATTCGCCGTCGCTTGGACACCAATTTATGCTAGACTGGTTATAGACCGTCTTGATGATGATTTTTGCCACGATGCTTCTCCCGTTAATGGTTTGATTCTAATATAAGAGAAATAATCCATTTTTTCAGTCTTGGTCATTATTTGGCCTCCGCTTTTGGCTTCTTTCTCTCGGCACGCTCCAGCGTTATGCCTATTCCGTTTTTGTGAAACGTATAACGAACCTTGATTTCTTCTCTAAGCGAAACGACGATTGCTCGAATAGCTTTTTTGTATTTGTTTGTTTTCAAAAGCATATGCAAAGAATAAGCCAAAAGCCCGTCCGTCAAATGCAATTGCTCATACTCCGACATTTTTTGAAAGCAAGCCGTTCCTTCTTTCGGATGCTTTTCTATGAGTTTCAAATACGTCTCGTAAATACTCGCGACTTCCGCCAAGTCGTCGGAAAACTCTTTGAATTTCGCTTCGCTTCCTTTGAGCATTTTGCGGTTAGCGAGTGCTTTCTTTGGCTTGTCCATAGTTTGCCTCCTATTCATAATCCCTCACGGCTACCAGAGTCGGGAATCTCAACGAGACTCCCCCGCTGTCGTTGGTTGTCTCTTCAAAGTAAGACACCGTGATTTTCTTCCCTATTATCTTGCCAGGGTCTTTGAACCACTCAATCCGTTGCTCTTTTTCAAGCCCGCTGCCTACTTTGACGTCATATCCTTTGTGCTTTATCTTCAACGCGCTCACGCACTCATGCTCAACTATGCCTTTCCCTTTCTCGCTGAATGACAATTTGCCGGTTTCTATTCCTTCCACCACGTATTCGGCGTCTTGGAAATCCTTCACTTTGAGCAATTCGCTAATGCGACCGTTCTTGTAGGGAACGTCTTTTCTGAGCATCAGGCCTTCCCATTTGTTCTTTCTCGCCTTGGCAAGCCATCTGTCAAATACTTCCTTGGATGTGATTCTTTCGTATTCAATGGGCAACACCCCTTCTATTTTATGCTTTTTGATAAACTCATTCAAATCTTCCATTCTTTCCGTGTATTTCTTTTTTGAAGTGCCGTAGTCAAAATCTTCGTTGCTAAGGAAATCAAACGCCTTGATTGTCGGATTCGGAATCGTATAATCTTTTCTTCTCGCCACTTTTATTATGCTCTTGAAATCTTCGTTGCCTTTTTCGTCTATTGAGCATAGTTCTCCGTCTATGGTGAATTCTATGCCGCTTAGTTTCGCAAACCTTTCCGCCATAATTCCCATCGTGGTGAAATATTTGCCTTCGCGAGTTTTAAATGAAGAGCCGGATGCTTTGTTTTGGCTAATAATACGGCAACCATCTATTTTTTGAAGGACAACCCACTCCCCGCTATCAAAATTCACCTTTTCTTTGTGGTCTTTGTAGGCTTTGGCGAGAACTACGTCAAACACGGGAACCAATCCCGGCCATACTTTCAATGCCTCGGACAATCCCAATCCTATTTTCAAGTCCTTGTTCAATATTTGAATCATCCATTTTTGGGTAGCCGAGTCGGTCATCTCCAAGTCGTGTTCTATGGCGTCGCGTGCGGCATTGCCGGTTAATTGCTTTTCGGCCATAGCATCCAGAGTGTATTTGAAAAACGGCCATCCGTGTTCAAAATCGTATTGATTTCGGTTCATTTCCACGGTTTCGGCGTTCTTGACCCCGTAAACCTTTTCGGGATTGTAAGTGTATTCAAACACTTCTTTTAATACGGAATTGCCGCTATGCTTGGCGAGAATGGCTTTCTTCTCGCCAGACTTGGACGTGTTGGCGATTTCTTTAAGAATGTCTATTATCATGACGGAATCTCCTATTATTGTTTAACATTCATAATATAATGGGAATTGTCAAATCCGCAGTTTGGCTTGGAAATAAAGCCATTATGTCCCAAAATGTGCCAAAACATTCGCTCCGAGATGACGAAAGGCTCAATATTCGGCGAATTCGCCGGTGACTGTGGATTGCAAACTCTTCTTTATAATGCGGCTATGTTGAACAATCAAAGCCCGAAAGGGCGAAAGGAGCCAAAATGACACAGTTTTTGAATTCAGTTTTCAGCATCCGATTCTTAGCCAGCGTCGAAGGAGCCAAGCGAGATTTTCTTTTGCTATGGCTGCCTATTGCTTTGATAGCGTTAGATGTATCTATAGATTATGTCTATGGCATAAGAAACATTCTTTTGATGCTAATTGCGTCCATTCCGTATATTGGTTGGGCATTCGCGATAAGAAACAAGGAAACCTTCAATTTTGAAAGATGCCTTGCTTTTGTCATAGGATTGCTTTTTGTTTTGGCTGTAATGGCAATAGCGCAAGTCAATCCAAGGTTATTGAGTCTTTTGAGTTTCACCTTGTTTGTTTACATCACTTGCGTCATCGACGACTCTTACTCGAAAGAAAAGACGACTTCGAAAATCAGGAAATTCACGGGAAAGTAAGTTTTTGACTGATGATTCGGTTATTTCCGTTATAATAGCAAACATGAAACGAACAACGAAAATCTCATCTAGCGATGAGTCGAATGCCGAGCGGAAACGCTTGGCTTTGGAGCTTAAAATGAAGATGGTCAGCGACGAGCATTGCGTCTCGGTCGGCAAAATGCTTATCGATGACGAGAGCTTTGAGCGAAGCAAGTCGTGGATTAAGGAAATGGATGCCGGGCAGCAAAGCGAGCTTTTGGTTTGGCTGGCTTTGGTTTTGCTAGAGAATTTGTCTTACTATGAAGGCAAGCCGGACGTGGAAAGCAAAGTCTATGAGATTTTCTCAATGACGGACATTTCTAGTCACGGAGCGGTGTTTTCTATGATGCAATTCAATATTGACTCATATATTAGCGTGTATAGCAAATTCATACGCCTTTTGGTTTTTAGAAACAGGTTTTTGAAAAACAGAGAACTTATTATTCGCCGATGACTGATAAAACGAGAATTCCCCTTATATTGTCAATAGGTCAAACATTTAACCGAAGGAGCATTGAAATGGCTAAAAGAAAATCGAACAAGAACGAGTTGGAATCGGCGATAGCCGCCATTTCCGAGGGATTGGAGCTTCTCAAAACATATGCGGCTTATGCCAACAAGCCAGTCGTCAAACCGGTTGTCAAATCGGCCAAACCATCCAAAATAAAGAAGGGAACTTTCAAAGACCCTCGTGACGGCAAAGTTTACAAAACCGTCAAGATAGGAGGCCAGACATGGCTTGCTGAGAATCTTAATTTTGAAGCCGAAGGGTCGAAATGCTACGACAATGACCCCAAGAACGCCGAAAAATACGGTCGCTTATATAATTGGGAAACAGCGAAAAAGGCCTGTCCTCCGGGATGGCATCTCCCCACAAATGAAGAGTGGCAAACGCTCATTGATTGCGCGGACGGGTTTGCGCCGCCTGAAAATTATGATTATAAACGGGATAGCGAAACAGCAGGGAAAAAACTGAAGGCGACAAGCGGCTGGAATAAATCCGGCAATGGTACGGACAAGTACGGCTTTTCGGCCCTGCCGGGCGGCTACGGCAATTCGGATGGCAGTTTCCTCAATGTCGGCAGCTACGGCTACTGGTGGAGTGCCTATGAGGACGCGTACGGCAGCTACAGCGCCTACTACCGGGACATGCTCTACAGCAGCGGCACCGCCTACTGGCACTACTACTTCAAGTCTAACTTGCGGTCTGTGCGTTGCGTCCAGGACAAGGAGGGAGTATGAGCTATCCTGATATGCTTGCGATGGTTGGCGTTGTTATGTTCGCGGTTTTTATTACAGTTGGATTTAACATATTCAATATTAGCGAGAGCGTAGCGAAAATAGCACGAGCTAACAAGAAATGGGCGAACCATTATGCCGCTAACGGTCATGTCGCGGGCGTGATTAACCTTGACAAAATAGATAGGATGACGATTGAATCGTCGGTACGCGCCACTGGCTATGTCGTAGTGGCTTGGGCCGGCGATGAGCGTTACTGGCTTCGTGTTTGCAAATATGAAAACGAAGCCCTGAAGTATCTTGAAACTTTTTCGGAGGACAAGTCATGAAAATGCTTTTAATGGCAGCTGCGATTGCGTTGCTTGCTACGGGATGCGGCGAAAACAGTCTTTTAGAAAAAGAGATTGACAAAATGGAATATTGCAGTGGCTCCGTTTTCGTGGCTGACTACGCAACCGGAACACAACGACGAAATACCTATGAGGATTGCTTGATATTCATGCGACAAGAAATCCAAAGGATGAATAGAGAATGCTCAAACAACGGAGGCAACTCATGACCAGATACCGAAGCTATCGATTTGACTATTTAATTCGCGCGTGGCATCTCCGTTTTGAAAACGATGATGGGACTACTACGTGCATCTTTGTGGAACCGGACGAGATGCTTAAAATGATGGCCGACCTCATGACCAAGGTCAAATTTGACGAGGACATGTCATGATGGACAAAACAATATTCGCCGTTTGGAAAGAACCCGGCCATTCTCACGAGGCGTCGTTCGATAAGAAGCGAGACGCCGAAGACTATTGCCGCAAGCATCCGGGATGCGTCTGCGAAAGAACTTTGCTCAGCAAGATGCTTTACGCGAAAGGATGGCGGAAAATAGACGGAGCTTGAGGCGGAAAGCTTACTTTTCTTTCAGTTTGTCGTGAAGTAGTTTGCGTTCAAGTCTGGCTATGGAATTGCTTTCTATGAGCGAAAAAGTGTTTGCGAAAAGCAAAGCGAATCCCCAAACCTCGTTACTGCACGGAAGGCAATCGTTCATCATGGAGGGAAACGTCGTCTTTTGCGCCGGTTTTCTTTCTTTTTTAAAAGGGCGAAAAACTGTCTGGAGCGAGCGCAAGGTTTCGTAAACGTATGCTTCCGACGGCATGGAAACGCCGTTTTTCTTTATGTAATCCAAGTAACGCGCATCATACAAATCGCCGCCTTTGATAAAAATAGCCAGCAGATTGAGAGCCGCTTTCCATGCGAAATAAATTCCTGAAGAACAACGACCTACGGATTCGTTTGAGATGTCATCCTTGAACAAAGGCCTTTTTATAAGCACAACGAACAGCAAAGCCGAATACTTGTGTCTGTCCAAGTTTTTGCATTCGCTGTTCATTATGCCAAGCAACCATTTTTCGCCTTCATCAACGTCTGTCTTGACACCGTTCCAATATCTAGCTTCTTCGCTATCCGAGTACGCTAGCTTGGAGCCGTATTTCTTCATCATGTCATCTATGAGCGGTTTCAGCGAATCGACAAAGGTTTTGAATGTTGCATTGTCCAGAGTTTGACTACTCACGTCAAACCACCTTGTTGTGACGCAAACGCGCGCCGGTGAATTTGAGAGCGTTTACGTTGACATCGGAATTGTGCGGCCTCATGAACTCGCTGTACTCCGCGTAGTTTTTGACCTTGTGCGACATGAAACTTTCGAGAGTTTCTTTTTTCTTTTTTGCGGGCATTGGAAGACTCCTATGGTTTTTTGAACGTCAAAACGAATATAGAAAAATTATAAAAACGCGGTTTTGTGTTTTCTCACTTGTTTGGGCTTTTCAAAAAGTCTGTTTTTTGTCTAGTTTCAATCCTAGAACGCCGGTATTCTCGCCAACGCCTCCTTCTTCTTCGTGTCGTCAATCTGGCGGTAGTAGCGAGCCGTTATCCGAGGGTCGGCGTGGTTTGCCAAT
>JAISSJ010000133.1 GCA_031273195.1 Candidatus Fibrimonas sp. | reverse complement strand
ATGCTTGCGTAGCTGACGGAAACAATCGTGACTTCTCCCTCCTCCTTGGTCACTTCAATAACCCTGTACAAAAAGCCGTAACGAGCGTTCTTAGTTCTCGAAGAATTTATAATGTCCCCTATCTCAGGGGTTTGGCTAACCGGCAAATTCCTGAAGAACAGCCTGCCCAAAAAACTCGTATCCGTGATGTAAACGGTGTCTATCTTGAAAAGGACTTCGTCCAGATCCCCTGTGTCAAAAACAACCACATCGTGCCCGTCGTTGGTTTTTCCGGCGGAAGTTTTTGCCTCCTCCTCCGGGCTTTTGACTGGCCCCCCTCCTGAATCGGAACAACCGAAAACCACCGCAAGCGCAATTACGCACACAATCCATAGAGCTTTGACCCTGTTCATAAGAACCTCCTCTTAAAGTGTTCCATACTAATAAAATAATGCATTATATAAGATTTAGGCGGAAAAAAGCATGGCCTTTTCAGTAAAAATTAGCCCTTATGCGGAAATCAGGCGAAAAAAAGCGTTTTGACTCAAAAATCAAGCGATTCATATTGATTAGATGATTTTTTGACATTTTGTTGACAAAAGCCCCCTGGCGAGTAAATTTTATTTATTTTTACTAAAGTTTTTCAGATTTCTGCCGATAAACGATAAAGGAGAATTGTATATTCTCTATGTTGCGGATTTAAATAGCCCGCAAAAGGAGAGTTTATGGCCATGCTAATTGACAAAGCCGCTGGGTTAGGGTTAAACCACCAGATTAATGAAAGGCAAAAGGCGCTTTCCAAAATCCATGAAAAAATGGGAACCGGAAAGCAGATTAACCGAGCGCAAGACAATGCGTCCGGCCTTGCCGTTGCAAAACTGCTGGAAGCCATGTCGCGCGGGTACAAGGCAGACTCCATAAATATCGGCGACGCCATGAGCGCAATGAACATAGGCGAAGGCGCAACCCAGGGCATATCCGATATGCTTGGCCGCATGTACGAGCTGAGCACCCAAGCTGCCAACGATACTTTAACGGACAGCGACCGCAAAGCCCTCAACGGAGAATTCCAGCAGTTGAAGCAGGAAATAGACAGGCAAGCAAAAGGAACGCAGTTCAACACGCAAGACGTTATTTCGGGGCAAAGCCCTCTAAGCGACGGCACCGGCAAATTCCAAGTTGGCCCGAATGCCGGCGGCCCAAATCAGATTGACGTGGCGGCATCCAACCTGCGCCCCGAAGCCCTTGGCATTAAGGATATGGACATCTCTTCCAGAACCGGTGCCGAAGCAGCGATGGATGGCATAAACAAAGCCAATGAGACCGTTATTAACACAAGGGTCAATTTTGGAGTTCAGTATAACCGCTTGGAATATACGCATAACAACAATGAAAATATGAATATCAACACAACCGCTGCGCTCCAGCTCATAGAGGATTTGGATTTTGCCAAGGCTTCTATGGACAAAGCCCGAGATGATATTCTAAACCAGAGCGCAATAATGGCGCAACGTAATTTCCAAGATATTTCCAGGAACTCAATGCTTGCTCTGCTGGGGCAGCATTAAAGTTGAACTAGCTGATGCCCGAAGCGTCTGAACCTACTTGGGAACAAAAAGAAGCTGTTCGCCTGTATGCTTACGGAGCAGCATACACGGCCGGCAAATTGAAATCTCATCAAATGCTTTTGGAAAAAGCCCTGCTCCTTATGTACGCAATAAGATCCGGGGATTTGAAAAAACGGAATCAGGCGCAAAATATAGTTGCGTATTTGCAATCAAGTTTAGACCTGCAGTATGAAGAGGCTCAAAGCTTGTTTATCGTCTATGGACATTTATGGGATGCTTTAGAAGTTGCTACTCCGGAGGCGTTGGATTTAGCGGAAGAATTATTTAGGGAAGTTAGAGAACTCATAATGGAAGTTCATCGTAGGCAGCCAAGACCTATTAAAAAGAAAAAGAATTAAATGGAAAGCATTTCTATAAGAAATCTGAAATTCTATACTACGCTTATCCCATCGGAACCGCCGGAAAAGCTTTTGGATGGCGTTAACCTCTCCCTTGAAAAGGGGGACATGCTTTGCATTACGGGAAAATCCGGAGAGGGCAAAAGTTCCTTTTTGCGGGTAATAGCCGGTTTGGAAAAAGCTACTTCGGGAGAAATGTCGCTCTTTGGCGAACCCGTTAAACAAAATGAATGGACTGCCTTGTCTATGGCGCAGAAAGGCGTTGGTTTCGTGTTTCAAAATTATGGCTTGCTTTTCGACTTAACGGTAAAAGACAATATAGCGGTTCCGCTGCGCTATCACAAAATGGGAACGGAAGAGGAAATTGAGCAAAAAGCAAAACGTGCCCTAATGCTGGTATTAGCGAGCAGCTTTGCAGAAAAATTCCCATCTTCCCTTTCCCTTGGAATGCAAAAACGGGTTGCCATAGCGCGCGCTTGGGCTTTAGACGCGAAAATTCTCCTTTTAGACGAACCCACCGCCGGTCTTGACAAAAACAGCCGCATTAACCTGCTGTCTCTGGTGGATAATCTTAGAGAGCTTTATAAAACTACCGTTATAATGGTGGTGAGCGATTTACAGGTAGCTCATGAATTGAACAGCAAAATATCTTTTTTAATTGATAAGAAGCTAACACCGCCTATGTATTTCAACGAAATTAAAGACCACGAAAATCCGCGTATCAGAGCAATGGTCCGTTAACGGGAAGGGCGAGATTCGAACTCGCGGTGGGTTTTAGCCCACACGTCCTTAGCAGGGACGCACCTTCGGCCAGCTCGGTCACCTTCCCAAGGCTGAAAAATATAGTAAAACCTACTACCAGTTTTCGCCTAAAAGCTCAAAATAAGCCTGCGGGTGCAAGCATGCGGGGCATAGTTTCGGGGCTTCGTCGGCTTCGTGCAGGTAGCCGCAGTTTAGGCAACGCCAAACAACTTTGCCGTCTTTTTTGAACACTTTGCCGTCATTTAAGTTATTGTACAAATCACGGTAGCGTTTTTCATGCTGCTTCTCGGCAACGCTAATACGTTCAAAGCAAGCGGCAACGTCGTTAAAACCCTCCTCTCTTGCGATTTTTGCGAAATTCGGATAAACATCGGTCCATTCCTCTTTTTCGCCGTCTGCAGCGGCTTTCAAGTTCTCCAAGGTGGTGCCGGTAAGGCCTGCGGGGTAAGCTGCGGTTATCTCTACCATGCCACCCTGCAAAAAACTCCAAAAGCGTTTTGCGTGCTCTTTTTCCTGATTTGCGGTTTCTTCAAAAATAGAGGCTATTTGCACCAAACCCTCTTTTTTTGCAGCACTCGCCCAGAATGTATAGCGGTTGCGCGCCTGCGATTCCCCCGCAAATGCCGTGAGCAGATTTTTTTCAGTCTGCGTTCCCTTAATCTCTTTATGCATAATTTTTCTCCCAAAAATGCCTTTTTATGGACTATTAATATAGAAATTTTAAAATTCAGCCCAATAATTTCGCTTTTTCCCCTAAAAAAATGTATATTTATTAAAAACGGAGTTTTTTGCTATGTTCAATCGTTTAACTATATTGCTTTGCACGTTTGCATTTCTAGCTGCGTGTGCCGGCTCTAAAGGTGGTGGCCGAACTTCTTCTTACGATGATGATGACTACGAAGGCGGCGGTGGTGGCGGCAGCGGCGGCGGCAGAGTTAGAGAAGCCCCGGTAAGAGCAGACGATCTTAAGGATGCTCACAAGGAAGCCGTTAATTTAACG
Organism: Candidatus Fibrimonas sp.; assembly: GCA_031273195.1. Lineage (GTDB taxonomy): Bacteria > Fibrobacterota > Fibrobacteria > Fibrobacterales > Fibrobacteraceae > Fibrimonas. The sequence goes on along the minus strand of JAISSJ010000133.1, from coordinate 1,621 downwards.
GAAGAAAATCATAAATTGGCCAAAGAGATTTTTGATTTGAAAAACAAGCTCGGCTTACCAACCGACGAGTAAATTCCTTATAATCAAATAAGCTATTGCTCCTACCGTATATCCCAAAGCGGCCAGTGGAGTTATTTTTCTGAGAAACCAGCCAAAAGTCAGGTTCCTGTCTATACCCATAGCGGCAACTCCCGCCGCAGAGCCTATTATCAGCAGGCTTCCACCCGTGCCGGCACAGTAGGCTATAAACTCCCACAGCAAATGGTCTTGAGGGAAAACTTCCAAACTGTACATTTTCATTGTAGCCGCCACCAAAGGCACGTTATCAACTATTGCCGAGAAAATGCCTATAAGAAAAACTATTATGCGAGTATCGCTGCTTATATCCTCTTCCAATATTGTGGCAAAAGCCGCAAGCTGGCCGGTTGTGCCCAAAACTCCGACCGCAAGCAGGATGCCGGCAAAGAACAGAACGCTTGCCATATCAATTTTCCTGAGAGCATAAAAAAGATTCAGGCGTTTTGGAACATCACGCCCGTGTTCGTATTTGCGGCTCAGAAACTCAACAACCGTCCACAGAATGCCTAGGACAAAGAACACGGCGATATATGGCGGAACATGAAAAACGGTTCTGATTACAGGCACAGTCAAAAGACCGCCTACTCCTACAAGAAATATTGTATTTCGCTCAAAACGAGGAGTTTGAAGATTTTCCACAGGCGGTTCGGAGGTGCCCTTGACAAAAAAACTCAAAACAATAAGAGGCACTATAAGGCAAATCAGGCTTGACAAGAACACGGTTTTAATTACGCTTAACGCAGAAATCTGCCCGCCAATCCAAAGCATTGTGGTGGTCACATCGCCAATAGGGCTCCATGCGCCGCCGGCATTTGCCGCTATGACTATCATGCCTGCAAAATAAAGCCTTTTTTCCTTATCGCTAACGAACTTGTGAGCCAGGGTAAGTGTGATTATTGTTCCCGTTAAATTACCCAAAAACGAAGAGAAAACGAAAGCCATCCATGAGAGTATCCACATCAAAACCTGAGTATTATTGGTTTTTATTCGTGAGGTTATTATTGCAAACCCATCGTTTTTATTTATAATGGATGCTATTGCCATTGTTCCTATCAGAAAAAATAGTATTTGCAATTCCTCGAAATTATGCAATAATTCCGCACCTGCCTTTTTAAACCCCTCTGCCCCGTAGAGAAATTCCTGATACTTGAACCATATAAGCCAAAGTGCCGTTCCCAAAAGCAACGCAGTTGCGGCTTTATTTGTCTTTATAGGGTGCTCCAATGCTATGGCTATATATCCAAGCACAAAAATGATAACGATAACAGTAAAAACCATGGTGGCGTAAATATAGAAATATCACCCGGTTGCAACTACATTTACCAGCTTCTGCGGCAAGCTCGGTACCTTTACGCCTGAAGAAGGGCGTTCTTTTAATTAACTCCATATTTTTTCAATACTTCAATTTTCAATATAGACGTTTCGTCAATTAAATGATAACTGTAGCTAAATGTTCACCATATTCTTCTGTATATACTTCTATTTTGTAACCATCATGAAAATTTCTTGCCCAAACCAATTCTGTTGTACGAATAAAATATCC
>JAISSJ010000124.1 GCA_031273195.1 Candidatus Fibrimonas sp. | reverse complement strand
CCTATGACTTTTGAAGAAATTTTCGCAGTGGCAAAAGACCGCAAAGAAAAAATGCCGGAGGGCAAAAGCACAACCGAGCTTTTCAAAAAAGGTTCGCACGGCATAGGCAAAAAACTTGTGGAAGAAGCCGCCGAGTCCTGGATGGCAGCACGTTATGAAGGCAAAGACGCTCTCGCTCTGGAGCTTTCGCAAACGCTTTATTATGTAGCCTGCATGATGGCCGAAAACGGGCTTTCTTTGGAAGAAGTGTATGAGAAATTGTAGCGGCGGCAGTGAAATTGAATGGATAAACAACCTGCTCGGCAAAACTGGCCGCCTTGCAAAAGGCGTTGGAGATGATGCTTTTGTTTTTAAAAATTATTTGATATCCGCCGATATGTCCGTAGAGGGCACGCACTTCAGGCTGGATTGGAGTACGCCGGAACAGGCGGTTGAAAAATGCTTGCTCTCCAATTTTTCCGACATAAACGCTATGGGCGGCAAAGCAAAAGCAATTTTATTTTTAATTTGCATAAATAGAAAATGGAGCAAAAAAACAAGAGATGAAATAGCCGGTGCTGTGGCGAAAGTCTGCAAAAAACACAAAGTGAAACTTTTAGGCGGAGATACCGTAGGCGGGAATACAGGTGTTTTTTCGGTTACGGTTTTCGGCAAGGCAAAGGGAAAAATTTTACTCCGCTCTGTCGCCAAAAACGGCGATGATATATGGCTTGCCGGTTATCCGGGGTGTTCCGGAGCAGGTCTTAGAATTTTAGAAAAAAAACTCAAAAAATTTAACGAACTTGTGAATTTGCACAAACTCCCCTCCCCCCCCCTAATGCTCGGCGAACAGCTTGCGAAAATAAAGGGCATAGGTGCTTGCATAGATTTAAGCGATTCCCTTGCGGAAAGTTTATCGCACATTTCCGTGCAATCCAAAGTTCAAATTAAAATAAAGGAAAAATTCATTCCGGTTTTCCCCGGAGTGTCAAAAGATTTTCTGCTAAACGGCGGCGAAGATTACTGCTTGCTTTTCACAGCAAAAAAATCCTCAAGGAAAAATATTTTGCAGCTCGCAAAAAAGTTTTCAAAAGAATTTCCGATTTGCAAAATCGGAGAGGCTAAAAAAGGCAGCGGCATCTTTTTAGACGGCAAAGAGCTTGAGGTAAAAGGATGGCGGCATTTTTAGCTTTGGCTTTCCTGTTCCTGATTTCCTGTGAGCCGAACCGTTTGGAAATTGTGGAGGTTTTTGACAACAATGCTCCCAAAGAAGCCTATGAGGTTTCGCCGGAAGGCGAAAAGGAAACATTTTATTCTTGGTACAGAAACGGCATAAAGGCAGAGGAAATGCCGCTTAAAAACGGAACTCCGCATGGAGCTTACCGTATGTGGAGTCCCAAAGGGTTTGTGATGGAGAGCGGCTATTACAGAGATTCCCTGCGGGAGGGTAAATGGACATTTTTTGCAAAGGAGAAAGTTCCTTATATGCAAGGTTTTTATGAAAAGGGTTTAAAGCAGGGCAAATGGACGGTTTTCAATGAAAAAAAAAAGATTATCGGGGAGCAATTTTACAGAAACGACTCTGCGGTGGGGGTTTGGAAAAAATTTAATAACGAAGTTGTTATTGAAGAAAATTCCTGCCATCCGGCAAATCAAACCGGTTATTTTAGGTCTTATTCAAATGAGGGCAAAGTTTTAATTTACCAGGAATGCCGCAGCGGAATGCTAAACGGAACTTTTATGTCTTATTATCCGGGCGGCCCTTTGCATCAAGTTGGGCATTTTCAAGATAATCTTAAAAACGGCTTATGGGTTGAATATTTTGCAAGCGGAAAATTGCGAAAAATTGAGCATTGGATAGCCAATATGCGAAACGGTGAGTGGCTCCGTTTAAACGAAGAAGGCAAGGTGCTTGCCAAAACGGAATTTATAGACGGCAACGGTTTTTTTGAAGACACTTCTTGGCAAAACAACAGAATACACGGCGAAGTTCGCATAAACCTGAAAGGCGGCGAATATTACCGAATTGAAACTTATGAAAACGGGGTAAAACAAAGCTCGGCGGATTATCTAAAAGATTTTGCCAGACCTTTGACCCTTGGCTTTTGGAAAAACGGAAAAAAGGAAGGGGCTTGGTGTGCGTGGTATAGGAACGGGATTCTAAAGGATTCGCTAAATTTCACGGGAGGCGAGCTTTTGGGCGAGCAGTTTCATTACGATAGCACAGGCAGACTGTATAAAAAAGAGACCGTATTCGGTAAAAATGTGCCGCCATTGGTGGAAATGCGGTAACTGCTTCACCAGGACTCGAACCTGGAACCAACCGGTTAACAGCCGGTTGCTCTACCATTGAGCTATGAAGCAATGGATTGTAAATTTAGAAAAAAAATCCAAGCCTGTCAAGGCTTTTTTGGATAAATTTCGCTAAAAAATATAGGGAGTGATGCTGAACTGCACGCTCCAGGGAAAGCCTTTGGTATCGTTATCATTTGCGTATTCCAGAACACTGGAATACACTCTAACTCCAACTAATATTCCGCTTAAATTAAAACCGGCACCCCCTGCAATGCCAAAGGTGAATAAATTCAGGTCAGGGCGGTAGTAGTCAGCATTCTTATAAACTTTTGAATAAAGATTCAAGCCAACCTGCGGACCGAATTCCAAGTAGGCGGCATCGTTCAGGTTAAAACGAAGCTGCACAGGCAATTCCAATGCATGTGTGTAAACACCAACCTCATAAAGACGGGACATATTTTTTGAGTTTTTATCTTCCAGTTTCAGTTCATTGTTTGCACGGTAAAGCGAGTATTGCAGTTCGGGAGAAATGGAAATTCCCTTGCTCAAGCCAATTTGCAGAGCAAGACCAACCGAAAGTGCAAAGGCGGGTTGTAATTTAAGGGCACGGTGTGTAGGGTCTGATGGTTCGACCTTCTTATGGTGGCGGTAATTGCTTGCGCCCAGCCCCAAACGCAGCCCCAAGCCAATGGGAATTTCAGAAGGTTCTTCAACAAAAGCCGTAGTAGTTTGCATTGCAGTTTCTGCCGCTACCGGTTCGGGTTCTGCCACCACCGGCTTAGGTAACGGCACCGTCGTAGATTCAACGGGTGCGGGTTCTGCCGCTACAGGGGTAGTTACAGGAGCTTCTTGAAGCGATTTCTCCAGCTCTGCTGTGGGCGGAGTAGTCGTATCGGGCGGCGATTCCTGGGCAAAAGAAAATTGGGCGGCAATAAAAATAGCCAATGTAAACGAACCGAAATTTTTCACATAACCTCCAAATGATTTAAAATATAGAATTTTTCCAGTTGACCGCCGCTTCCTGCTCCTCTGCAATTTTCTGCTCCCGATGAGACTTCCACCGTGCGAGTTCTTCTAAAAGCCGAGATTTAATCTCCTCAATCCCGGTTTTTTCCAAAGCACTTACCTGAATAGCTTCCGGGTGCTCTGCGGTCAATTCTTCTTTGCGTTCTGCGGTGGCAGCATCTATTTTGTTGAATACCCGCAAGCGAAGTATGGAAGTACTTAACAGTTCATCTAAAACTTGGCTTGTGACTTTGAGATGCTCCTTGTAGTCAGGGGCTGTGGCATCTATAACTTCCAAAATGCAATCGGCATGGGCTGCAACTCCCAACGTGCTTTTGAAGGTTTCCACAAGATGGTGGGGTAGTTTGCGGATAAAGCCAACCGTGTCGCTCAATATTATGTTTTGCCCTTCGGCGAGGTACATTTTGCGGGTTGTACTGTCCAAGGTTGCAAAGAGTTTGTTTTCAACATAAACGCCGGCACCGGTTAAGCAATTTGTAAGGGAGCTTTTTCCCGCATTTGTATAGCCCACTATTCCCACATGGAAAATATTTTCACGATGCTTTGCCTGCAACTTTCTGTCTTGTTCTATTTTTTTCAGCTTTGCCTTGAGTTCCTGAATGCGTTTGCGAACCAAGCGGCGGTCGGTTTCCAACTGGGTTTCGCCTGGGCCTCTCATACCGATGCCCGGAGTTCCGCCTCCTGTGCCAACTTGCCGGGAAAGATGCACCCAAGCACGGGTTAAACGCGGCATCAAATACTGCATTTGTGCCGTCTCCACCATAAGGCGGCTCTCGGCTGTTTTGGCGTGTTTTGCAAAAATATCCAAGATAAGACCTGTTCTGTCCAGCACCTTTATTCCGGGCAAACGTTGCTCCAAGTTTCGCACTTGGGAGCCGCTCAAATCCTCGTCAAAAATCACCATATCCGCTTCGTGGCGTTCCGTAGCCAAGCGCACCTCCTCCACCTTGCCTTCGCCAACAAGCGTTGCCGGATTAAAAGCGTGAACACGCTGAAGAAAAATCTCCGCAACTTCCGCTCCGGCAGTTTCCGCCAAACGCTGCAATTCCTGCAAATGCTCCTGTGCTTGCGAAGGCGGTACCTTTGGCGTGGATATTCCGACTAGGATTGCTTTTTCTGCTGTGCTCATATTTACTTCGCCTCTTTCGCAGCACGTTTTTTCGCTTTGCTTCTTGCCGTTTCTCTGAACGGATGAATGTTTTTCAAGGTGACCATGCTTTTTCTTTTACCGTTTTCATCAAAAATTTTTATACCGTTTTTATCAATAGCATTTACAAATGCCTGAAGCGAAGAACGCAAGCTGTCTATGTCATCTATAATCTCTCTTTTATCTATAAGAGCTACGGTAACGGGGCTGTTCTCAAACTGAGTCAAAATCTCGTTCAGGCTTTCTATGGAACCGTTAATTTTTAATACCATGCTTTTCGCCGATGCTATGCCCTCTTGCGCCTGTTCTCTTATGGTATCTAAAGAACTGTTTATTTTGATGCCCACATCCGATATTTGCATTGCATAATTGCCGACTCTGTTCAATGCGCCAATGGTTTGTTTTTCAACGGAACTCACCACATCCGATAGCGTGACTATCAAATCTTCGCATACTTTCACAATGCTTTCAATTTCCTCTTGCAAAGTAGGATTATTTTCATCACCTGTTTGCAAAGTGCGAATGAACTTCACAATTATGGCAACCTGCTGTTTTGCTACATCACTCAAAGCCAATATTTCCGCAAAACCAGGTTCAAATTCCCCATCAAAAACATAACTCTCCGGTGCAGGCTCTCCGCTTTTGCCGGGTTCTATAAGAATAAAACGGCTGCCCATAATATTGGGGCTGATATTTCTGAATTTGGAATCCTTGCGAAAAATGCGAGGTTCATCCAAATCTATCTCAACCAAAGCTCTTTCGTTAGCCCTTGTGATAGAGGCTACATTGCCTACTTTAAGCCCCCTTATCAAAACAACATCTTCATTTTGCAAAGCTCCCATTTCGTGGAATTGCACAAATACGGTATTGCGCGCTCTTCTTTCATTCAGCCACATTGCTATGGCTACGTATGCAATTAACAACAATACGGCAGTTATTGTTACAACCCCTGTGATTTTATCTTTGTTCATTTTTTTCTCTTTGCCAAGAGCACCGCGCTCACCATTGCGGAGAGCAGAATGAAACCGGTGAGCTCAAAAAGAATAAAATAACCCCCGCCCACGTGTTTGAGAGCATAGCCTCTGGAGCTTGTATCAAATAAATGCTCGGAAACAGCAGCAACGCTTCCGTTTATGGAGGTTATGTCTTCTTGCAAATCAACATTGCAAATAGCCGCGATTAAAAGCAAAGCTCCTGCAAAAACAGCTAAAATTGAGTATGCGCCCAGTCTATCCATTCTCGGCAACCTTGTTTCCTTTGCTCCGTTGAGCACCATAATCACAAACACAATAAGCATCATAACTGCGCCGGCATAAACCAAAATTTGCAAAACGCCCAAAAATGTGCTATGAGCAAGGGAATAAATACCCGCAAGCGAAAGCATATTGAGCACAAGGGCCATAGCTCCGTTTATAGGATGCTTTGAAATCAGCAGGGCTATTGCACTGATTACGCAAATTGTCGCAAACAGAAAAAAACAAACCGTTGAAAACATAAGTAATCATTAATATAGTAAACCTTTAAGGAGGCAACGCAAGGCGAAATCCCAATTGCGGGCCTCTATAGTCCGGAGGGTTGCCGGCCCGCCTGGAAACCCTGCAATATAAAGCATTGTCTTGCCAGCTACAGCCGCGGTACACACGGAAAAAACCGGAAACAGGGCCTGTCGGGTTAGCCTTTGAGGAGTAGTCAAAACTGCCTTTCCAATCCTGAACCCACTCCCATACATTGCCGTTCATATCATATATACCCAATTCATTGGATTGTTTGGTGCCTACAGGATGAGTTGTTTGCCCGCTGTTGGCATTGTACCAAGCTACTATGTCAAGGTTGTTGTCTCCTGAGTACTTTGAGCGTTTGAATTTTATTCCGCCACGAGCCGCATATTCCCATTCCGCTTCCGTGAGCAAACGATATTGTTTACCTGTTAAAGCGTTCAATTTATCGATGAATAACAGAACTTCTTCCCAGCTAACCGATTCAACGGGTAATTCCGGTCCGAGAAAAGCAGATGGATTAATGTCCATTACCGCTTCCCACAATCTTTGCGTTACAGGATATTTTCCTATATAGAAACCATTAACCATTACATTATGGGCGGGTATTTCATCATCATTGCAATCGGAACCCTGTTCACTTGAACAACCCATTGTAAAATATCCACCCTCAACAAATACCACCTCTATGCTATTAGCTTCCTTGATTTTAGCAGCTTTTTCCTCTGCGTCTCTCTTAGCAACTTCTTTATCTGTAGCTTCCTTCGCTACAGCTTCCGCTCCCTCAGCTTTCTTTGCTGCCGTTTCTGCATCCGCAGCTCTGTTTTTATACTCTTTTTCTGCCTTGGCTATTTTATTTTTCTGTTCCTCTTCCCATTTAATTGCGCACGTACTCACGCAATTCCTCGGTTTGTCTTCTTCTTTTAAGCCGGTGACTTTTTTATTCGCCTCTTCTGCTGCGGCTTTTTTCTCGTTAGCCTCTTTCCTTGCGGCCTTAGCGGTTTCTTCTGTCGCTTTTGTGAAATTATTCCCCTGCGCAAAAGCAAGGCAATAAAAGGCTAATAAAATTATAAGAGATTTCTTCATTTATAATCCTCTTAATTCATATTAAATATATAAAATTAGTATGGTGTAAAATCTTTGAAAAAATCCGGTCTGTGAAAATCCGGTTTGGGGGTATTTATGGGAAAAGCGGAAAGATAGTGAGGCTGCGCTGCAAGGTCTGCGCATTTGTACAAATTGCCTTCCAATTGGAATAATTTGAAGTCTTCAGCCGCTCCTAACAGGGTAAAGGGGATTTGCACGGCAAGCGTCCACCTGTAAAAACCGTCTTCTATGGAAACACCGCCCGGTTTTCTCGTTATTTTGGCATATTCGCTTTTTGAGAGTTCAGTTCTGTTTTGCCTGTCTTTGCCTCGCGCCGCATAGCACACGCCTTTTGAATTAAATTCAAAGTTTGCATAGCCGCCGCTTGAATCCAGCATTCTCAGAAAAACTTCCACGCAAGAGTCCTGGCAAACAGCCTCTCCGTCTTGCTCCTTGCTTTGGCAAAAGCAATTACAGGCTTCTCTGACCGCAAAATCCACTTCTATGGCGTTTTCATATATCTCAACAGAAGCTCCTACCGAAACCGAGAAGGTATTGTTCCACCTAGGCCTGAGGTAAAAGATTTGCATGAAAAGAAAAATAGTAAATATGAGTTTGTATTTTTCTACATTCCACCCATTATGAGTAATAAAGGTAATGGTGTTGGAAGAGCGGTAGTTTTTATTATGCTGGGTTTAATATTCGGCGGCATTTTGGGTGAGAGCCTAGGTTGGCTCTTTGGGCATATAGGCACCCTTATGAATGCAGGTGGCGAGGACAATGTCGTTCGCAATTTCTTTGTGAGAGCATGGGAACTCAAAATGGGCTATCTGGACGACGGCAGCCCGCTCCTAATAGACCTGTATATGCTAAAATTCAACTTAGGCTTCACGCTAAGGCTGAATATAGTTAGCATAATAGGCGTAGTGGGGGCCCTGTATATGATGAAATGGTCGGGAAACAGGTAGCGGGAATATGAACCTTGAGCAGGTGAGAAAAGATATTGAAAGCGGTTCGGCTGTGGCAGTGGCAGAGCGAACTTTTGAAAAAATTGAGAAAACAAAGGAATTAAACGCATACTTATATGTTTGCAGGGAAAGGGCTTTAAAACAAGCTGCTGCTGCTGACGAGCGGCGCAAAAACGGGAAAACACTCTCTGTTTTAGACGGAGTTCCCATTGCGGTTAAAGACAATATGTGCATTGAAGGCACAAAAACAACCTGCGCTTCTAAAATTTTGGAAAACTTTGTTTCGCCATATACCGCCACAGCCGTAGCAAAACTGGAAGCGGCAGGAGCTGTTGTAATAGGCAAAACAAATATGGATGAATTTGCAATGGGTTCGTCCAACGAAACCTCTTATTTCGGAAAGGTGCTAAACCCTCGCGCAAAAGACCGTGTTCCGGGCGGTTCTTCCGGTGGCAGCGCAGTTGCGGTTGCAAGCGAAACCGTGGCTTTAGCACTGGGTTCCGATACCGGCGGCTCCATTCGCCAGCCAGCCGCATGTACAGGCACGGTTGGAATTAAACCCACCTACGGCAGAGTTTCACGTTATGGCTTGGTAGCCTACGCCAGCAGTTTAGACCAAATCGGAGCTTTTTCAAGCAGCGTTAAGGACTTGGCCCCCGTTTTGGGTTTTATGTGCGGGCAAGACCCAAACGACAACACAACCAGCGCGCAACCTGTAGCAGATTTCGGCGAGCATATTGGCAAAGGCGTTAAGGGCAAAGTGATTGGCTTGCCAAAGGAGTATTACTCCGAGGGTCTGGACTCCAAGTGCAAGGAGGTGATAGAGGCAGCTTTGGGCAAACTTGAAAAGGAAGGAGCGATTTTAAAAGAGGTTTCGCTCCCGTCCATTCGCTACGCCATTGAAAGCTATTACATAATAGCCCCAGCCGAGGCCTCCAGCAACCTTTCCCGTTTTGACGGCATTCGTTACACATACAGGAGCAAAGGGGCAAAGAATTTAATGGATACCTACGCAATGTCCAGGGGCGAGGGTTTTGGGAGCGAGGTAAAGCTCCGCATTTTGCTTGGAAATTATGTTTTGAGTTCCGGCTTTTACGATGCCTATTATGTGCAGGCGCAAAAAGTTCGCCGCATAATAACGGAAGATTTTAACAAAGCATTTTCCGTTTGCGATGTAATTGCAAGCCCAGCGATGCCGGGTCTCCCGCAACTGCTAGGCGTATGCGAAAACGACCATTTGAGCATGGTGCTTTCCGACCTTTACACGGTGAGTGTTAATCTGGC
>JAISSJ010000152.1 GCA_031273195.1 Candidatus Fibrimonas sp. | reverse complement strand
TAATGAACCAGCAAGGAATCGAACCTTGAACCCGCGCCTTAAAAGGGCGCTGCTCTACCAGTTGAGCTACTGATTCGGAATATGTAAATATAGTAAAAAATTAGCCTGCCGTCAAGGGTTGGTTTTAATGAAATTTCTAAATTTAGAATAAAAATATGGCTATAGCGAGAAAATTTCATTTTTTGATTAATCCCGTTAGCGGTGGCGGACAAGGCAGGATTGTATTTGACTTTTTGCCGGAAATTATGCGCTCAATGGCTTTTGGGGAGCAGGAATGGGAAAGAGAATTCAGCATTTATGAGCATTTTGAGGAGCAGGTTAAAGATGCCTTGGCAAATTCCCAGTGCGTAATAGCGGTAGGTGGTGATGGCACGGCTGCGGCTGTGTTTGACGTTCTTTTGCGGCACGAGGAGCTTAGGCATGTAAAAATAGGGCTTATACCCCTTGGAACCGGAAATGATTTGGCCAGGGTTTTGAACCTTTACTCCGCACTTGTGGATAGAGGGTTGCTGTATATTGTTCGCAAGCTGGTAGTGGCGGAGTCCAGGAGTTTTGACTTGTGGAAGATAAACGGAAAATTCGCAATGGCGAACTATTTTTCCGCCGGCATAGACGCCCGCATTGCCCACGATTTTAACCGAGACAGGGCAGAAGGCAAAATAGCCGGCAATTCCGTGCTGAGAAACAAATTGCATTATGTAAAAAGATTTTTCGCAGGCAAAAATTATCGCTTAGAAGCCGGAGAGTTGCACATAACAGATAAATCCGGCGCAAAAAAAAGCTTTCCTCTAGCCCTCTACCGTACAATTATAGTGGGCAATATTCCGAGCTTTGCCAGCGGCAGCAATCCCTTTGGAAAATCCGATATGGCAGACGGCTTGCTGGAAGTTTTAAGAATCAAGTCTATAAGGAGTTTTTTGAAGGCTATCTCCATCGGTCCCGGCAGTTCCGTTATGAAAGCCAAAGAAATTGAAATTTACCTCAAAAAAAACGAATTTATCCAGATAGATGGCGAAGATTTCAGCGACAAACTGGAAATGCCCATAAGAATTGAATTCGGCGGCAAGGTGGAAATGTTGCATTTATAAATTTTTTTCCTAAAGTTTTTTAAAAATATGCCGATAACCCTAAATAAGGGTAGGTATATCGTGATTGAAGGCATTTACAATTCACAAAACGAATATTCCGTGCAAGAAGCAAACGGAACAGATGTTTTTTCAAAAAAACAGAGTGAAATTAACGGAAATGAAACCAATCCTGCGGTTGATAAAAATTCAAATGGCTATGAGCTTTCCTTTACCGATAAAGGCTGGAATGTTTTAAACGACTCAACCGGAAAAGAAGAGCTTAGCGAAGAAGACCAAAGAAAAGTGGATGAGCTGGAAAAAATAGACAGAAAAGTGCGCACTCATGAACAAGCGCATTTGAGCGCAGCCGGCGGTTATGCCCGCGGGGGTGCGAATTACAGCTTTGTGACAGGCCCGGACGGCAAAAGATACGCCAATGCGGGGCATGTAAACATAGACACAAGCCCGGAGAACACGCCGGAAGCAACCATAAGAAAAGCGGAAACGGTTCGCAAAGCAGCCCTTGCTCCCGCAGACCCCTCCCCTTCTGATAAACAAATAGCAGCCGATGCCGCAAAGATGGCTCAAAACGCCCAAAGAGAATTGGCTATGAAGCAGGAAGACGATAAGAATTAACGCTTCTTTTTAGCCTTGTAATCTATTTCCGGTCTTAGAATTTTGCCTACTGTGACCAGCAATGAAACTATGGGTTCTTTATGGTCCCCGGAAATGTCAAATGCAGCGATGCCACCATAGCCGTTTTCTTTTACAGCCTTGGATATTGCTTCAACCGAAGGAATACCGTTAAAAACTATAGTTTCGCTTCCGCTAACAGCAACCTCGCTTTTGCTGGATTCATCAAATACAACTTTATATGTTACCGTGTCTTTGAACTTGTCTAAAATGTCTTTGTAAGGCAAAACGCCGTCGTTTCCGGAACCTGTGCCTTCGTGCGAAGAACCTAGGCCCTTTGCATGGTAAAAGGTTCTGCCATAAAAAGGAAGAATGGGCACCAGCTTGTTTTTGGGAACACCTGCGTTTGCAAAAGCCGCTAAAATCTTTATGCTGGCGCTTGTATTTGAATTTGGCTTAACTTCCGAATCGCTTGCAGAGGCCTCGTCTGTGAACCAAAGGGAGAAATTCTCTATTTTGCTCAAATCTGCGCCGCTAACTGCCGATACTAAAGATTCAAGCCCCGGAACCGCAACGCTAACGGAAATACCGGCATTTGCCAAATCCGCAGCCTCTTGTAGCAATTTAGGCAGGTTTTCTGCGCTAATCGCTCCGCCATCCAGTTCAAAACCGTCCACGCCGTATTCTTCTTGGAATTTTTTAGCTGCCTCAGCCAATTTTTTAGAACCATAAACTTGGTTCATGGCTTCTTCAACGCCTATGCCGCCTATCGCAACCGTAATTTTAACCTTTGCAGCTTTCGCCAGCTTTACCAAAGCCAAAAAATTATCCTTGTCGGATTCATCTGCAAAAAGCAATCCTGAGCCATCGGGCGTTAAATAGCCGTAGCGGATTTCCGTCACCAAATTGAAACGCACATCCGAAGGTTTGAACTGCGAATATTGCGCCCAATGAGGAAAATAAACGATTACCCTATTCTGGGCAAAAAGCGTCGTGGCGCACAGTAAAATAAAAAACAGCAAATTCTTTTTCATTGCAAACCTCATTTATCCTCTACCGTAACATATATTTTATCATCAATTTCATTTAAGCAAAAAGTATTTAGACTGTAATCGAAAAAAGTACGATTATTGCTATCCTTGAATTTCGAGGCAAGGCTTACATCCCTTGTCTTGGCCGGGTCATAAGCCGATTTGCAATATTTATACGGCCGGCCTTCAGCACGGCCAACTATAAAATAGTGCTGTTTAACAAGAAGTGAGTCAATAGATGTACCAAAAACAGGCGAAGCAGAATTCAAACCGTAAGAATAGAAGGCTTTCAAATAGTCTTCCGCTTCCTTAGAGGTTTTTGGCCGAGGCACAATAAACCGGCACAACATATTTATTTCTTTTTCGGTTGCAAGATAATTTCTAACTGCGAGGTCGGTTAAGCCCGTGCTGTTATAAACGGCTATTTTATATTCCAGAGCTTCCTTAAACGATTCCTTGGCACCGGGGCATATTTCTTCACCGCAATCAAAAGGCTCATCCCAGCCGCCAGCCCAACAGGCCCCTATGTTGCAAGTAGAATTTTCACCTACAACAACAGTATAATTGGGATTGTTTGCATACACACCAGTGCAGGCAGAGCTTTGGTCCCAACCTGTTTTAGGGCAACTCGCATACTCCAGATAAATTTTGCCGGCAAAATCCAAATCGCCTAAAACAGTCATGCAATCCTTAACTCTTTCGCGCAGAGAATCGGTTTTAAATTCGCTATACGCTATTAATTTCTTCTGAACATCAAAGGAAATTTGGCTACCCGGAACATCCTTGTTTATTGAGGCATATTCTTCCCAGTTGAAATCACCGGGAAGCTCAACTTCAAGCGCCTCTACCTTATTTACGGATAAATCCGAACAACCCCAAAACAGGCTTGCAAACAGAACTGCTACCGCACTTAAAAAAACAGACAGTTTCATAAACAATTCTCCTTAAAATTCCACCGTTACCATGCCGGAAGCTATATACTTGTCCAAATCCAGTTTTATCCCATTGCTGCTTTTAATTGAATTGGAAAGCAAACCGCCTTGCAGGGAAAATTCCGCCTTCTCGCTTATTTTAATTTGCGGACCGCCTATTGCCAGGATTTCGCTTGTTTTATCAACGGCAATAATACCAGCCTCAGGGTCGCTAGCTATCACGTAGGGATTTTTAAATTCCTTTGTCAGTTGCTGAAAGCCCCCAATCAAAGAAAGCCCGCGCCAAATACCTACCTTAGCACCTACCATAATGCGGTCAACTTGGGGGTTCCATGCCCCGTTTTCCTCCTTGTTCTGTTCATAAGAACCGGAAACCACCAAATCCTTGCTCAAACCCGCTAAACGTCCGGCATCAACCTCTAAACCGCCGCCCAAACGGGTGTAGTCTCCATTTTCGGAGGAATAAGAACCAAATACACCCCTAACGCTCACGGTTTTGTTCCAAACAAAGCTCAAATCCGCATCGCCGCCTTTTCTATCCGGAGTGGCATAACCGTAAGGCAATGCCAAATTTACCGCCGGGTCAAGGAGCAAACTTATTGAATCACGCCGTTCCATGCGGGTATATGTTTGCTGAGTATAGGCATTGCGGTAATACTGCGAAAATTTGTAGTTATTGTACAAATAACCGTTTTTGCTCAATTCATCTGTAAATATTCCATCCGGTATTCCCGTTTTACCGATTATTATTGTCGCTGCGTTCATCGGCAAGGAGTAATAAAGAGAATAATACATACTCTCAAGAGAACCGGTGCGGAATTGCCCAAGGGCGGAATTTATATTTGCGCCGCTATTGAGTATAGGCAAGTTGGGCAAATACGCAGGAGAGGCCGCAAGCTCCGCTTCAAAATCTTTATTGACATTTAAGAAATGACCGGAAAGCTTTACCTCAAAAGGGCTGCTGTTAAAGGAAACAAAAGCATTGGCAAGCAAAGCCCCTTTATTATCCAAAGTCCTGTGTTCAGAAATCTCATATGTTATTCTGGATCTGGTACCATAGTAGGGATAACGGTTTATGGTATCGTAACTGACCCTTGTGCTGGTTTCACTAGTGATTCCGGGCGGCGGCGTATGAGTAGGCAAACCAACTGCACCATTTACAGCGTCCACAATCAAGATTGAGTCTAAGGTTGTTGTTCGTCTATCTTGCCTGTAGCTCCAGTTGGACATGGCATATTCGGCACCAATACCGAAATTAACAGGGCCGGAAAGCAACTTTTTACTGTTGTAATTCAGTTCAAAACTCAAAACATTGTTTTTTTCAAAGTTTACCAAAGAGTCCGTTGTTACTTTTATAGTACTGCCCAACCTGCTAAAGGTATAAACATCGCTCACCCCAAATGAAACGCCGAATGTTTCAACGCCAATGCGAGCCGCCGTTGAATATCTTTCCTTGTTCGGGTCAAAATCATAGAATATGCGGTCTTCTGCGTTGGCAATTTTGCGCAGACGCATAATAGTTCCCTGCAAAAAGACATTGTCAAAAACTCCGGCTGAGGTTGCAAACTCAAGGTTCAAACCCTGCAAAAGCCTGCGATTTGTGCCGTCCAAATACCTTTCTTCCATCGCCTCTTTTTTGAGGTCGGAAAAAATCTCCGGTTCCATTATTAGGCTTGGCTCGGGCAGGTAAAGGGTTAGCGGCGTATAGGCAATGCGCATTGTTCCCAAATTGAATTTTAGCTTTTTGTTCAAAATATTGCCGTCATAAGACCACCATCTGATTACGGGAGAGTTATTGCCTTCGCGGTAGGCAGACTGCCAGTCTTTATGAAAACGCAAGTCAAAAGTGGCTTTTGTCTCATTGCTGGGGCGTATGGAAATGCCGAGCAAGAAGTCGCTGAATGCCGAATACTCCGAAACGTCTGCACTATCCGGCAAAGCCTTGGAATTCAAAACAGAGCCAAAAGCCCCGCCTTTTGCGCGACCGTTCAAAGCAAAACCAATAACGTTTTCTTCTATGCTGTCCAAAGCGGAAATCACTGTTTTTTGGCGGCCAGAAACATCCGCTTCTTGAGCGAAAGAAAGGCAAAAAAACAAACCCAAGGCGAACAAGGCGGTTTTAGATGTCAATTGCAAATTCATATTCACCCCTTAAAATTCCACATTGATGGTTGCTTCAAGAATATTACGCGAAAATTCATGCTTTAACTCCCGTTTTCCCGCCTCGGTTCCATTTGCAATAACATAGCCGGGCAAATTTGTAGAACTAAAATTTCCATTCTCATCAACAAAATTTTCTATACCGTAAGTGTTTTCTGTACTCATAATGCCATAGTTTATGGAAACCCAGGCATTAGGAGCTATGGTATAATCAATTCCCGCCATCCATTGATTTTGCTTTGCATTCACAATAGGAACAACAGGAATCCTTAAATTAGCAGTTTGCGCTATTTGAGCACTTGCTCCGGCTAAATTCAAATCCGAACTTATCTGCTGATAGCCAAAAGTTACACCGAATCTTTTATAGAAGCGGTAATACAAACCGGCGTTTATAAAATCGCTGGTGAACTCCGCCTTGCCAAAATCCACCCATTGCTGTTCCTTTGCAGATTTCTTGTAACTGCCGCTCAGTTCAAGGGGGTTAAGCTCAAAACCCAAAATTCCAAGGACATTCACCTTTGCGCCGCCGCCAAATTCCGTATATTTTGCCGCTTTTGCGTTGGCATTGGCAGAGAGCTGCTCAAAGCTTGCAAAAAGACCTTTAACCTCTGCCAAGCCTTTCCAGTTTGCCGTTAAAACCTCTTGAAAGCCCTGACGGTTAGATGTAGCAAAACCGCTAGGCAAAGCCATTTGCAGGTTTAAGTCGGAGAGCTCTTCCAAAAGGGCGAGTTCCGCTCGTGTTAAGGTAGAGGCGTTCCAAGAACTTTTGGCGTAAGGAGATGTATTATAACTCTGGGTTTGCCCCTGCGGCGCATCATTAGCCAATGTGGTGGAAATAGGCGAGTGCTTGGGCGTAAAGAAATAAAGGGCATCAAATGTGGAATAGAGGGGAGAATAAACCCCGTATTTACTCAAATTAAAATACTGGTCTGTGCATGTACTTGTATTGCAACCCACATCTTTATCGCTGTTCAGCATACGGCGGGCAAAGAAGGAAGGCGTTTGGGCCACATTGTTGAACCAAGAGGAATCGTTGCTGATAAATGAACTGGAAAGAACAACATTTACGCTGCCCTTATAACCAACATCCAATTGAGCCAGTATTGCTTTGCCCGTTTCCTGTTTGCTGGCATTCGTTGTGTCATAAACCTTGTCGTCTGAGCGGGCAAATTCGGCTGTTAAATTTGCAATAAAAGTGTTGTTACCCAGTATTGCCGCTATATCCGCACCTGCCCTGCCCGCAAAAACAGCGGTTTTTTGGGGCAAAGAATCCAAAGTGTTCAGCAAATAATCATAGTTAAATTGGTCTAATAACCTATCGCAATTTATGCAATCATAATACCTGGAAGAGCTTTTATTGTCCATAATAACCAAATAAGTTCCGCCAATCAGCAGATTTTTGCTAAGAGGCAATAGTTCAAGGTTGCCACCTAGCAAAAATTTATCAAAGCGGCCCGCTTGCGTAGCCCCCGGAATGCCCTCATTTGGAAGTATATTGCCCATAGCTCCGCTTGCGTCCAGATAACCGGCGCGGCGCAAACGCGCTCCCAATGCCTCTACGCGAAGCTCGCCTAAAGCCTCTCCCAGTTGGGGACGGAACTGCAGATTAAAACCCTGCAAATTCCTTTGATTCCCTTCCAGCAAGGCATCTTTTTGAGCCACTTCCCTTTTGCGGGCAAAAATCATCGGTTCATACATAATGTCAAGGCCGGGCATATAAAGTGTTAAAGGAGAATAGGACTGGCGGAAGTCACCAACAACCCAGTAGAAGCTGTTGCCAAGATTACCCTCAATATTGAGCCAAGGAGCATTTACCGTTGTGGCGGCGGCGGCAAAAAATTCCTGCATTCCCGCACCCAAGCGCAACTTTAAATTAGCTCCTATAATATCCCAAGGGCGAAACTTAAAATCCAAGTCTAACTGCACAAATTCGGCAATTTCGTGTTCGGGCATTCTATTTGTGAAAATTCCATTCGCATCAGGTTTCTCCTGGGGAGATTCTAAATAAGAATTAAAAGAGGCACTCCGAACGGTTCCCCCTATTTCAATTCCCTTGCGAGCGTTAATATCCTCTGCCTTATTATCTAAAACCTGCTCAAGATTCTCTGTGGCGAAAACCAGGGAGCAAGAGGCAAAAAAGGCAAAAATCAAGTTTCTATTCATATTTCACTGCCTCGCTTAAAACCAAACCTTTGTTTCGGCTTGAACATGATGGGCTTCCCAATTATTCTGCGACAAATTTTCATCATTATTGGTTAAATACTTATAGCGAAAATGCAAACCCGCACGTGCCGCAAAATCCCAGTCAAAACCAAAACCCAAGGCTGTTTGCATAATATTTATCGGAGAGAGCTGGTAGTAATATATACCGTCTGAATAAAGCGCATTATAAGAAGACCTGCCACCATTGGCAGATGTGCCGCCTAAAACTATTTCCCCGGCCATATTGCCGCCAAGGTTGACATAGGCCTTTTCTGCTCTAAACATTTCCAGGCCCAAAATCAAAACTCCATGCAGATTGGGGGTAATTGCCACAGCAGGTTCGGACTGAGTAAACAGGCTCCACATTAGCATATCGTTTGAATATTTATCCGTATAGGCAACCGGAATAAAGGAAGTTGAAACCCCGGAAAGCGCAGCGTAAAGAGAGAGCATTATATTTCTATCGGTATTAAGCCAATGCCCTATATCGTAGCCCATATCTACAGATACAGTGGAATTCCATTTCACATGCGTTGGCATTTTGCATGGGACTTTATCCGGGCTGTATCTTTCGAGGAAATAATATTGCGAACAGTAAAAGGCGTCTTGAGCATTCTCGTAAGGAACAAAGGCATCCCATGTTTCTCCATAGCCGCTGCGCAAACCGCCGGTTTGGTCGCTGGTTTTCAAGAATGGCAAAGGGTATGGCCGGCCGGCTATCCTGGCAACATAACGCCCGCTGATGCTGCCGGAATCAAGTTGAAAGAAAGGTTTGTGCCTGGTCCAGGAAAAAGAGGTTTCCCACAATTGCCTGCCAACCAAATTATACTTGAAATTGATAACATCTTCGCCTTTTTCCACTTGTTTGTGAATGCCGTATTGCAAGTCAAAGCGGCCCCGATTAAATTCGGGTTCCAGTTTAAGATTCGCGCCCATCATATTAGGTCCATAGCGGAATGTTCCCGCGCCTACATAAAATTCGTCTTGACGCCAGGCGGGGAATCTATCGGGATTGGACATTGAATACGGCGAATAAAAATCTTTGGGCAGGTAAATGAGTTCCACGGTTATGGGCTGCCAGTGCTTGTCCTGTGCTTTTACATAAAGACCAAAAGCGGGAGTGGAGGTTGCCGAGCTGTAATCCTTAGCGTTGTAATAATCACGGGAAGAAGGCAAAGCATTGTTCAGAGTACGCATTTTGGTTGTATCGTCCCAACTGAGCGCCAAATCAAATGCCAAAAAGAATTTAGAAGTCAAATTGCCTTTTAAATCTATGGTGGCCACATGCAGATTTTCAAATTTTACGCTGGTATCGCTGGCATTGTAAAAATTCCTCACAAACCCATTTTCATATACTTGAGCCGGATCAAAAATTACACCCATATAATTTGTACCCAAAGTAAGGCTTGCTTCTCCAAACTCAATTTTTTCCTTTGCCAAACGCGCGCCTATGGCGGTGCCTCGGTAATCATAAGTGCCTATTAGCTCCTGTTCTCCACCATCCTTGCTGTTAAGGCGCAAACCATCCCTCACTCCAATATCAATATTGGTGGGTTGCGAAAGCATTATTTGCCCATTTAAATCCCAAGGCATAGTATGAACATCCAGCAATATGCCGCCAAAGGCACGGTTTGTCCAAAATGCCCTGCCTCCCTCTTTTACCGGCTTAAAACTCTTTTCCTTGTAATAGGTGCTAACAACCTTTTCTTCTTCGTAAAGTTCGTATTGGGAAACAAAACGCTGGTTGGTCTCGCGCTCCCACATGCTTAGCGGGCTTTGATTAGTCCAAATAACCCCGCCCATAATTAGAGTTGCGCCAAAAGAGCCGCCGCGCATATCCAACCCGGCAAGCATATTCTCGTTTATAGATGCTCCGTAAAAATCGGTTGCAGGATGAAACCCCAGTACTCTTTCGCCTGAGTAGCCGTAATTTTCTTTGTTGGGCGCAATGCCCTGTTGATTTATAAAAAATCCGCTGAAATCAAAAGGCAGGTATAAATTAGCGAATACAGTTAAATAAGATGCCGGAGAAACAACAAAAAGAGCATTGAGAGATGAATTTATTAAAGTACGCATTCTTTCGCTCGCCTGCATGGCAGAAGGCAACGTATAATCAAAATGTTTTAAACGCACCGTAAAATCACCGGAAACAGCAACGGGGGAATCATCCTTGCCTATAACCGTTGAAGCGGCATATTCGCCAAGGGAATCCAAACGCTCTTCTACCTGCAACAACTTGCTTTCCGCATTGCTCTGGGCAAATGCAAAGGAGGCGAAAAAAAACAAACAGAAAAATTTTTCTCTCATGCAATCCTCACAAAACATTGCGGAAAGGATAACCGGCAGGACCTTGATATTCTTCACCGACTTTTTTGATGATTATGTCGTCTAGCCAAACTTTGAAAGCCTGGTTTTCATCTTTGCGAACCTCTATTCTAAAGCCTTTTACATTACCCCAGGAAAAAGGCATCATAACCTCCCTTTGGTTTTTGGCATCCCAGTAAACGCCGGTTTCCCCGAAAATCTTCAGGGGTATTGTAATTCTTTGCCACTCTGTTGTTATATCGCCAAAACTCTTGGAGCCTATTTTTACCTGCAATGACTCTCCGTTGCTTTTCACGCCATCGTCCACCAGCACGTATTGAGCTATTTCCCCACCCTTGTCGCCTTTAATCCAAAATTGCAAAACGCCTTCTTCCATATACGGAGTTATGTCTGAGGAGCCCGCTATGCAAATTGCAACACCGGAATAATCGCTTGCTACCAATTCTATTTCCATGGATAAACCGCCTTCCATAGCGTATTTATCCGTAAGCTTAGGTTCGGGATTTTCGCGCGGATATTGGTAGGTATAGCCGCCGCCTCTGGGAATGCTTTCACGCATGATTACGGTTACCACGTCTTGGTCTGCATGGAAGGGTTTAACAGCTTTTGGCAAAAAACGTTGCGAATCCCTCTCCCGATAATCGTTAAAGGCAGCAAAAGCGCCGGTAAAAAACAAAAGCAATACCGCAAAGGAAAATGAAACAATCCTATGCGCTGCGCAATTTTTAAAAATCATGTTTATAATATACATTTTTTTTGAAAAAAGGGGCTATTTTTTTGCGATTTTCAAAACTTTTGTCTGAGAACCTTGTTTTAAAAGCAGAATATAAGCCCCGGCTTTCAAATTCAAATCCGAAAAAGATAACTCAAAAACACCCGAATTTTGCTCTCCGGCAAGCAGATTCCCCAATTTTTTGCCCTGCAAAGAGAAAATTTCAAGAGAAGTGCTGCCGCTACGGGGCAAACTTACAATCAGCCTTGCTCCGCCCAAAAATTCCAAACCGGGGGATTCGGAAACTGCAACAAAAGGTTTTACAGGTACGGTATTCCAGGGCGCGGTTAAATAGTATTTGTTCAATTTTTTGAATATATATTTCCCTGCTGCCGTCATTTTTGTTGTGTCCGACCAGTTTTCCGCGCTTTGGTCAAAAGCACCACCCGGAACAGTGCCGAAAAATGCCGAACCCTCGTATTTATCAAAAACGCTCCAGGCTACCGAAGATATTTTGTTTTTGTCCATATATGAATGCCACCGGTCGGAGCTAAGGAGGTTGTGCGAATTGTAATTATCACTGCTGCAAGTATTGCTCACTTCGGGGCTGCAACCGCCGTCTGCCGTGGTTGTGCCGTATTCGGTCACAAAAATGGGCAAATTTCTAAGCAATGCCAAATCTATATTGTTGCGCCAACTGTCCAAAGGATGGCTTGCGGCATAAAAATGCAAAACATAGCCCACATTTATGTCTTCAATGGCAGTGATATCTTGAACTTTTTGGGAGTAGTTTGGAGTACCCACAAGGATAAGGTTATCGGAATATTTGCGTATTTCCGCAATCACCTGCTCCGCATAGGATTTTATAACGCTCCACTCCGCATTGGTGGGTTCGTTGTAAAGCTCAAAAATAACATTATCGCAAGAACCGTACAGTTGCGCCATTTCGCTAAAGAAATCTATTGACCTTTGCGTTTCCGAGGCATTGTGGGCACTATGCGAATGCCAGTCTATAATAACATAAATATCGTTGTCTATTGCAGCCTCAACCACGGTTTTTATGCTTTGGCGGTCTGCGGCGGCTGTTGAACCGGTTGCGCCATATGCAGCACGCACCACTTCCGCCTTCCAGTCCTTTGCCAAACGCTCCACAGCCGCAGCATTGTAAAACTGCCCGCTCCACTGGCTCCAAAAGAAACTCACACCCCTTATCTGCGCAATGGCCCCGGTTTTCACCCCGTCTATAAAGGCTTTGCCTTTCCTTACTTTAAGTTTGCCGTAGTAATGCGCCGGGCCTTCGGTAGAAGGCTGCACAGGGCATTCTGCGGCAAAGGAAAGCGCATAAACCAAAAAAAATAGAAGTGCCTTTTTCAATTTACAATCCTTAAAGTTTTAATTTGCGAACCTTGCTTTAAGCGCAATATGTAAATCCCTTTTTGCAAGTTGAGATTTTCAAGGGAAATCTCCTTTGAGCCCGCATTTTGGAACCCGCTCAGCAAAGTTCCCATATTTTTTCCGGAAAGCGAATAAACATCCAGCTTTGCAAAGCCGTTTTGCGCAAAATGAACCTCTATGCTTTTGCCAAAGGACTTTATGCCCATAGTACCGCTTGACTTAGAAATAACCGGAACAACGCCCGGAATTTCATTTGGCGCAGTGACATTTATCGCGCTGCCGCTGCCGTTTAGCGTTATGCACACCTTTCCCAAAGTGGATTGAGACAAGCCGTCTGTGGCATACGCCAGTAAAACCACCTTGCCGGAATTGTTATTTCCGTTTCTCTTATACACAAGGGTATCCGGAGCCACTTGGGTCAGGGAGCCGGGGTAATCATTGGCCAAATAGAATTTTTCAAACCATACCGAATCGCCGTCTCTGTCTCTGCCCCCAAAATGCCTTACCATGTCAAGGCGGGTTTCTTCTGTGCCTTGTTCTATGGTTGCAACGCAATAGGCTGTGCTTGCGCTTATTGTTGGGGCTTGATTTTGAATGTACAAAGCTACGGTTGCCGTACTTGTAGTTCCGGCTTTGTTTTTAACGGTGTAGCTAATGCTCGCTTCTTCCAGGTCTTTATTCGCCATCGCTGCGCTTGGGGTGAAAACTATGGTATCGCCCGTAGTGCTCGTAGCGGAAATTTTTGAAACGGAGCCTTTTGACGGGTCGGAAATGGTCACGCTCTGCAAGGTAAAAGCATCGTCTTTTGGCGCAGGAGCCTTCAGGCTGTTCACAAGGCTGAGCTTGGTGGCCGCCTTGCGGCTAACCGATATCGGGTCAACAGGCGGAAGTTTTGGTTTTAAGTTTGTTATATTTACCACAATCCGCCCTTGAGTGGTTTTGGAATTTTTGCTAACCGTATATGTGAACCTAACCTTTTCAGGAGAACCGGCCTGGGTAGTTGTGTATTTTATTCCTGTGCCGGATTTTTCCGCAGTGCCATAAACGGTACCGCTTACATCTTTTGGTTCGCTTATATTTTCTATTGTGCCGTCTATGCCCAGAGTTGTTATGGTGACGGATTCTCCGTCTCTAACGGTTACCGTGGCATCTCCGGCTTTGGGATTACCCGACGGAATTTGCGCTGTCCACTTGTTTTTGCCCATATAGGTTTGAAAGTACTTGCCGCTTGTTATGAGGCTGCTTGTAGAAAGCGCCAACGGGCTTGTTCCGTTTTTGAACATGGCAGAACTCTCGTCTATGGAGCTTCCGTGCCACATGCAGTTGCTGACTTTGTTATCGTCCATCCATTTAGTCCATTCATCTGAATTAGAGGTGATTGGCGTACCGTTGCCACTTGATTGAGATATACCCCATTCGCTTCCAAACACCGCATAACCGTCAGTCATCGCACCTTTTGCGCTTGTGCCATAGCTACCGGAAAGTTTATGAGCATCGTCGCTATAAAAGTGGAAAGTGAAAGCGACATTTTTAGTAGCGGCACTGGTGCCAAAGTTGCTCGCCTGTTCTTTTGGTTTACTGCTATAAGTGGGGCTGCCTACCAAAACCAAATTATTGTTGCCGGCATTTCTCAAAGCCGTGATAATTCCGTTTGCATAAGAAGTTACTTGGCCTGCGTTTGCGCTCACAGGCTCGTTATACACTTCCCAAATTATGTTGGGAACGTTTTTGTATTCGTTTGCCAGTTCCGTAAAAAATGTTCTTGCCAAAGTCGGTTCGGTACCGCTATGGGCATTATGGGAATGCCAATCCACAACAACATAAATATCATTGAGAATCGCCGCATCTATAATAGCCTTAATCAGCCTTTTTTGCGTTGCCTGGTCGTAAAAATAACCCGCAACCGCTCCTGCTTGGTTAAGAGGTTCGGAGTTTTCCTTGTAATACTGAATACCCATAGCGGCACGGATAACGCCTATTTCCATATTGTCAACAAACCAGTCAACAACATCAGGGCTATAAAACGAAGCACCGTCGCCCGAGGACCAATAAAGGCTTGGGCCTTTAAAGAAAACCGCTGTAGTTCCGGTTTTTTCGCCGCATAGATTTTTGCCGCAAACCTTTAACATGCCAAAATGGCTTACGGGGCCGGCAAAGG
Organism: Candidatus Fibrimonas sp.; assembly: GCA_031273195.1. Classification (GTDB taxonomy): domain Bacteria; phylum Fibrobacterota; class Fibrobacteria; order Fibrobacterales; family Fibrobacteraceae; genus Fibrimonas. The sequence continues at coordinate 11,010 of JAISSJ010000152.1, read as the reverse complement.
CGGATGTGGCGAATAATGCAAATATAATTGCAAGGATTTTCATAAGAACCTCACTTCAAGAAAATTGTTTTTCGGTTGAACTCGCTACCGTGTCTGTAAACTGCTAAATAGGCTCCGGCGGGCAGGGACTTTACGGAAACCCGGCCACTTGCGGGAAAAATAGCCTTTCTTTCGCCGCGCAGGTTATAGATGGCTAAAGAACCTCCGGTTTTTTCAAAAATAAAGACGCTCGTAGCGGCATCAAAAGTCCAGTGTTTGCCTCCTGTTGCCAATCTTTGAACGGGAGAGGAAATGTTGAATTTAATGCTGTCTAAGCTATCCGCCGTGTAGGTGTAAACATAAACGGCATGAAGGGTATTTGCAGAAGGCATGTTAAAAGACAAATTCAAGGGTGTTTCAGGAGATTCCGTAACAGTTATCAACTGCGGCTCCGTGTATTTGTATGTATCCAAAGCGCCGGAGCTTGTTATTTGCGCTTGTCCGCTGGAAATTCCGCGCCCGGACCAAGAAACCGTGCCGTTTGCGGTACTGCCCGTATAAAACTGGATCAAATAGGTGCCGGGTCTTTCTATTCCCGTGAAAGTATAACTCGCAGTGAAGGTTGCGGATTTATTAACAAGAGCATTATATTTTGCAAAAACGCTGTCTGCGCCGCTTTTAGAGAGGAAATTTGCCAAAGAGCCGTTGGTGCCAAAACCTATTCTGCCATTAGGCCCGGTGGGAACGCTTGAACCGCAATCTATGGTTTGCGCAGTTAAGCCAACAGCTGAAAGGGTTGCCCCGGAATTCAACCTCATCAGGTTTTTAACATAAGTTCCGGAATTTGTTAAACCGCCTGTAATACTCGTGCCGGTTAAAGCTGCCGAAGTTTCATTTGTATTTGAAAGGGACCAATTTGCATGGGAAACCTTTGCCGCCTCCAACAGGCTAATCCATGTGTTGCTATTAGAAGTGCTTATGGTTCCGTTGCCGCTAGCCGGAGAGGTTCCCCATTCACTTACAAATACGGGAAAATTCGCACAGTACGCAGCCTTCAATGCTTCCCTGTAATTGCCATGCCCGGATTCCCCGGCATAAAAATGCAAGGCGTATAAAAGATTTTTCCCGCTTATAGGGTCGTTCCTTGCCGCAGATATGTTTGAAGAATAGTATGGAGTGCCGATTATTATCAAGCCGTCCGGGTCGTTTCCACGTATGGTGGTTATCACGGGCTGCGCAAAGGTTTTTATTTGTGCCCAGGTAGTTCTCTGGTTGGCATTGCAGTTAATATTGTTTGTTTGGTCGTTGTCACAAAGGGGTTCGTTATAAATTTCATAGAGAACGTGAGTGTAACTTTTTTGCTTTACATAAGCAGAAACATCTCTGAAAAAATTGTTTGCCGCAGTTGCGTGTGCAGACCTGTGCGCCGTATGCGAATGATTGTCTATAATAACGTAAATGCCCGCGCTATTTGCCCAATCCATCATGCTTTTTGCCATGGAAAGAGCATTGCTTGGGTTTTGCTGAACGTTGCCTATGGCGGCACGAACCACGTTTGCCCCCCAATTATTTGCCAAGCCTGAAACTACATTTGAAGTATAGAAATCATTGCCGGGCTGGACCCCACCCCAAGGCCCATTGTACCAGTAAAGGCTCATTCCGCGCAAAACAATTTCCTGATTGCTTTTATTGAGAATTTTACCTCCGCTCACAGAAAGTTTGCCGTGAGTTGAGGTAAAATTTGCAGCATTGGCCAAGGCCAGGGCAAAAAGGAAAGTGAAAAAAGCGCGGATTTTCAGCATGTCAAAATTCCCCGTTAAAGAGCATTGAATAGATTATCTGCAAGCTGTTCCTGTAATAATCGCTTATAGTAGTTGTAAAATTGGTATTAAAAATCCTATCGTTGCAGGAATCCAGCCACTGCACATTGTCCGAACTGCCCATTCCCAAGGCGCATAAACTGGCCCACCTTATTACACCGGCATTTGTATTGCTCTGCTTGCCGCCGGTATAACTGTAAAAATCCTTTAAGTCTTGAGAGCTTGACACGCCCTTGCTGCGCAAAAAAGCCATGCCTTTATCCAGCATCGCTTTTGCCCTCTCGTCCCCAAACCAATGGTAATACCACGCTATGCGCCAAGGAATGCGCGGAGTCTCTTTGTAATAGGCGGAATAAGAAGGCACCGTTCCGCTGCCATCGCTTGCGGTTAAAGTGCTATTGGAACCATTATCCGGGTTTACAGGCGTACCGCTCGCATTGCTCCAGTCCGGCCACAAGCCATCGCCTGCATTTTGCACCCTTTCCATATAAGAGATATTTGCATCCAAAACCGCATTCCAATCGCGCTCATTATCATAATTTGCAAGCATTTTAAGGGCTGCAAGCGAAATATAGCTTATATTGTAGAGCGTTCCGTTGCCCATTCTCTCATTTTTCATTGCCGGCAAAACCAATTTTGTATTGCCGTCCACCTCAAACTCATAAATGCTTCTGCCTATATCCAATGCATCGTTCAAGTAATTCTGGTTCTTTGTCCTTTCGTAAGCTATAAAGAGGGAAGCCAAAATATCAATATCCGCATCCGTTGCGGAGCCGCCGCTGCCGGAACGGAAATCCGATATGTCCCACTTCATAAGCGCAGTGCCGTTTATGCGAAAGACCTTGCTGTATGCCAGCAGTTTATTAAAACGTTCCCAGTCTTCCATTAAACTCGTTAAAATCATGCCATAGCCTATGGCCTCGGATGCCGTGCATTCCCCGGAAGCGGAGCAAGTGCCATATCTGCTTTTAATGCGGGCGGTGCCGCGAGCTTCATCCGGCGCAAAGTCAGGGTTAAATGAGCCTTTTGCGACATCATCTTCAAAAGTTGTGTAATAAGTTCCAATCCAGGAATCATACATTTCCCGAACTTTTTGCCTGTTTGCATTGGTGGGCAGCACGGCATACTGACCTATTTCGTTGCCGCCGCTTGGGTCTCCGCCGCCGCCGCTATCGCTGCTATTGTCGCCACCTGAGCCGCCACTTGAATCCGAACTATTTCCATTATCTGGCGTATTGCCTCCCGTATTAGAGCAAGCAAAAAGAAATAAAGCTGCAAAGCACAGCAAAAAAGTTGATTTATTTTTCATAGAAATCTCCCGCTTTATAGCCTGTTATATGTAAATATATAATTATTTACGGTTAAAACAATAAAAAATAGCTGTTTTTTTTTAAAAATGTATTTTTTAGTGATATTTTATCTATATTTATGTAAATCTCAACCTTAGAGGGCGCGTTATGTTTAAAAAAATGGTTGCGGCAAGTGCCGCATTTGTGCTTTTTGCCTGTTCCAGTGGCGACGATGATAATGGAAATCCCGGAGGCAATTCCTCTCCGGGAACCGGAGGCGAAGTGAGTTCAAGCTCGTTGCCGGATGAGCCTTCCAGCAGCTCGGTAGCAAAAGTGACAGTACTAGATACCGGTGCGGTATCGGTATCTGCCTTTAATGCCGCATCTTCTCAAATATTCAAAACCTATCCTTACGGCTATACCCTAAAGGCCGGCGAAGCCGAAGATTTAACCCAGTTCTGGGACGTAAGCGACCCTGAATGCCCGGTAGAAAACCAAGGCAGCGCCACACCTCCTGAAAAATGCGCTTTGGATAAAACAAACGCAATTTTGCAAAATGTTTTGACAAACCGGTATGCTGACCTCCACTATATAGTTGATGGAATTAGCTTAGGCTATCCGAATCAGGCTATTAAATTGGACAGATACAACCTGACCGGAGAAGGTGACCAGGCTGCGCTAGGTATAAATTTGGGAGCAGAGGCAAATGAGGGCAAAAACCTTGAGGAATTGGGCAAAACCGAACTTAACGGAACCGTAGCCTTTGCATACAGGTATTGGGGCGGGGCACATTCGTTCCGTGCCGTATCCAAGGTTGATGATGATTTCTGGTATTTTGAAGTTCCGGCAAAAACGGATACTGTAGAGGTAAAAATTTTCTTGAGCGAGTTTGCCGGCATGGGTTCTTTTGCGGCAAACGAAGAAGAAGGAACAGAAGGCACGCCTTTTGACCTTTCAAAAGTTGCAAAATTCCTGTGGGTTGTTGAATACGATGCTGAAGCTCCGGGAAAGAATCAGGGTTCGCTTTTGGTTGATTACTTGAGTGCGTTGGTTGAATACGAGCACGAGCGGACGGAGTAATTTTCAAAACGAATAAAAAAAATCCCCCCGTCATTGGCGGGGGGATTTTTTTTTGCTATTTAGAACGTTTTTTAGAAGAAGAAAGAGAAATTTGCGCCAATTGTTATTGGCATTTTTTCGCCATAGTAATCTTCGCCAATTCCAAATGCTACGCCTACATCAGCACCGAACATTTCATTAAATGCGAAGATTGCACCTACTTTAGGTGCAATACCTGTTGCAGTTTCGCCAGCATCATTACCGTCGAATTGCGGCTTTGTTAGCTGGAGAGCAACATCAACGCCAACGTATGGAGTTACAAGGCCGAGAGAGTAATCAAGCTCCAAACCAATGCCTAATTCCATTGAGGGAGTCAATTTATTTCCATTTTCCAGCGGAATAGAGAAACTCACCTCTGAACCAAGCTCTAATTCTTCAGTAAATTTAGTGGAATATTGCACAGCAGGTGTGAAAGTCAGGTTTGCTGCATCGCCGCCACCAAGATAATCTTCGCCCTGGAACGGAAGAGCCACATCCAAAGCTATGCCAAGACCCATTGGCAGCCAGTAACGCACCCCAATAACAGGTTGGCTAAAACTTGGCGGACAGGCATCGCCCTCACAGCTATCTCCATCATTTGATAGCGTCATAGGGAAATTAAACATGGCAGCGATTTCCAAGCCTTCAATAACGCTGAAGCGAGCACCTGCGTTAATGCCTAAAGCACTTAATTTGTCCTGCATCATATACTCTACACCGGCTTTAACTTCGCCTTTTCCGGCGGGTTTTACAGGGAAATAATCCCAAGTGGCGAAAGCGGATACAGCACAGAGGAGTGCTGCTGTTAGAACTTTTTTCATAAGAAAACTCCTTTTTTGGTTTTTTATAGGAAAAAATTTAGAAAAAAAACAGGCCTTTGTCAAGGTTTTTTAAGATTTTTGTTAAAAAAATGCAAATAAATAGTTACGAAACGCAGAAAATAACGATAAATGGCATTTTTTTTCTACATTTCCCCCATGATTGACGGTAAAACAGAGATTCTAGGCGTATTCGGGAACCCGGTTGAACATACAAAATCACCCGCTATTCACAATGCATTGCTAAAGGACTGCGAAATAAACGCCGTTTATTTGCCGCTACCCTTAGAAAAACAGGGCTTAAAAGACGCTATTGCCGGTTTTAGAGCCATTGGCTTTGTCGGCGCAAACGTTACTATACCATTTAAAGAGCAGGTGATACCCCTTTTGGATTACGTATCACCGGTATCCAAGGCTACAGGCAGTGTAAACACGCTCTACTGGGAACAGGGAAAACTCTGCGGAACCAGCACAGACGGCTTGGGCGCACTGCGAAACCTGGAAGCTGCCGATATAGATATTAGGGGCAAAAATATAGCCATGCTCGGCAGCGGCGGGGCGGCAAAGGCTTTGGCCTATGCTTTTTTGGTGGATGGGGGGGCGGCAAGCCTGAAAATTTTCACCATAGAACCCGAAAACTGGAAATTGCAACTCAAAAATCTAAGCCTGCATGATTTTAACGATGTAAAAAAATACAGGGATGATATAGACCTGCTTTGCAACGCGACGCCGCTCGGAATGCACCCGAACATAGACCAAAGCCCTGTGGACAAATCGGTTTTGACCGGCAACATGGCTGTTTTTGACATTGTTTACAGCCCGCTCAAAACAAAGCTTTTGCAAGAGGCGCAGGAAGCCGGTTGCAAAACCCTTGGGGGAATAGGAATGCTTATATATCAGGGCCTTGAGAGTTTTAAACTGTGGTTTCCAAACTCAAACCCTGATCCGAAAGTGGTTTTTGAGGTTCTGAATGCCTGACAATATTTATTTTACAGGCTTTATGGCAAGCGGAAAAACCCGCATAGGAAAATTACTGGCAGAGCACCTCAAAAGGGATTACATGGATTCCGATGCCCTCATAGTGAAACGCACCGGAAAAAGCATAGCGGAAATTTTTGAACAGGACGGAGAGGCAAAGTTCAGGGAATTGGAAAAAGAAGCCATAAGGGAAATTTCGCAAAAGAAAAAGATGGTTGTTTCCCTTGGCGGCGGAGCCATCACCCAAAGCGAAAATGTGCATACGGTTAAAAATTCCGGCATTCTGGTTTGCATGAGGGCAGACCCTGAAGTTTTGTGCGAGCGAATAGGGCGAAGTAACAGCCGGCCTTTGATGGCGGGTTTGGAACCAGAGGCAAGGCTGGAAAAGATAAAAACCATGCTTGCGGAGCGTGAAAAATTTTATTCCCTGGCGGATTTCAGCATTGACAGCAACGAAAGCCCTCCTGAAGAACGAGTTTTGCCGCTGATTTTGGAGGCTTTGAAACTATGGGAGCATTTAACCGCCAGAGTGGAGCTTTCTTCCGGCGAGTGCTACCCTATTTTTATAGGGAAAAACATTTTAAAGCATATCAATATTCTGCTGAAAACCTTAAAACTTTTGCCCCAAAACGATATGCTTGTTTGCACGGACTCAAACATAGCGAAAAAGCAAAAGGAAAATCTGAAAATGCTTTGCAAAAAGGCCGGAGAGAGCAAGAGTTTTATTTTCCCGGCGGGCGAGAACAGCAAGCAACTGGAGGTGCTGAACCGCCTTTGGACTTTTATGTTGAAGCACCGCTATAGCCGCAAAAGCTGCCTTTTGCAGTTCAGCGGCGGGGTGGTGGGCGATATGGCCGGTTTTGCGGCGGCAACCTACCAAAGGGGAATTTCCTTTGTGCAAATTCCAACATCTCTTTTGGCAATGGTGGATAGCAGCGTTGGCGGCAAAGTTGCGATTAACCATACGGAAGGCAAAAACATGATTGGGGCTTTTTACCAGCCCAAGGGCGTGATGTGCGATTTAGCCGTTTTGAAAACCCTGCCCAAGGAGGAATTTCGTGCGGGACTTGCCGAGATTGTGAAATACGGAATTATATACGATTGTGATTTTTTTGAATGGCTGGAAAAAAACGCAAGCGCAATTCTGGCAAAGGAGATTGCCGCTTTGAGGTATATGGTTAAGCGTTCCTGTGAAATAAAGGCTGCCGTTGTAGGCATAGACGAGCATGAGCTTGGTCTCAGGGCAATTTTGAATTACGGGCACACTTTTGGCCATGCCATAGAGAAGCTCACCGATTACAATAAATTTTCTCACGGGCTTGCGGTGGGTTTGGGAATGAGGGTTGCGGGCAGGCTGTCTGTGATAACAGGGCGTTGGAGCGAGAATGAGGAGAGCAGGCAAAACGAGCTTTTGAACAAATTTCGCATTCCAAGAACCTTAAAGGAATGCAAGGTTGAGCTTTCGCTTAAATCCCTTTGGAGCGCCATGGGGGCAGACAAAAAAACAGACAAGCAAACACGTTTTTATATTTTACCGCTTAGAATAGGCGAAGTGGAAAAAACCGCAGAGCCTACAAAGGAACAGGTGCTTGAGGCGTTTGAGGCGGTGATATGAAAGAGTTTGTTTTAGTATTTATAGTTGGATTGCTTTTATCTTGCTCCGGTTATGAAAGGGAAAATTTTCGCATGGAGATAGACAAGAAATATGCTTTGAAAAAATGGCCGGATAAAGCGTATATAGATACTTTAGACCGATTTTTTGCAAAAGAGCCTATTAAGCAGCAGAAAAAGCAGAAGGCCGAGATAACCATGAGCATGGATAATAATGTGATGAGCTTGCCTAAAAAAAGTGAACTTCCTCAAAGAGTTCAAAAATCCGGTGCGGGTGTGAAAAAAAATGAAGACGGCAAAGATACGCAGTCTTTTCCCGAGCGTTTTTTTTATGCGTTGTACAAACTTTCGGAAAACCCGGATAACGGAGAGTTTGGAAAAAAATACAGGGCAAAAGGCGGCGAAAGCCTTGAAGATTTGCTTTTGAGAATTTATGGAACCGGAGCAAAAAGGGTTCCCAAGCACGTTTCCGAGAACATGATAAAAAAACTGAACCCCGGAACAGACATCACCTCTTTTGCCGAAGGGGAAATGGTGCTGCTGCCGAATTTATAGTATGCTCCATTCCCGCTCCGAATCTCAAACTACGCTCTGGGCCTTGACATTTGCAAAAAGCCTGAAACCGGGCGACGTAGTTGCTTTGGAAGGCGATTTAGGCGCAGGCAAAACGGCAATTTGCAAGGGAATTTGCAAAGGCTTGGGTTTTGAAGGCATGGTAAATTCGCCCAGTTACTCAATAGTCCACGAATACCCGAACAACCCGCCCATTTACCACCTAGACCTGTACCGCTTAAAAAACACAAACGACTTATACGACATAGGCATTGAACTTTTCACATTTTCAAAAGGAATAACCCTGATAGAATGGCCCCAAATGGCCGCCGATTTTCCGTTGAATATAACGTATCATATTAAAATAAAAATCATCAACGAAAACGAAAGAAAAATATCCGTAGGGGCAAACCCTCGCGGTTGCCCCTCTTTCCATCAAATCTTCATTTCATTAGGTACAAACATTGAGCCTAGGGAGCAAAGGCTTGCTGAGGCTAGGTTTGCATTGAAAAACGAAGAGCCGCTGAATTGGCAGGAGAGCAAAATCTACGAAACCGAGCCTTGGGGCGAGCCTGACCAGGCAAAATTTCTTAACCAAGTTGTTGGCTTCAGTTCAAAAAAAACTCCGCAGCAGCTTTTGGAACTCTGCAAAAACATAGAGCAAAAACTCGGCAGGCAAAAAAGGGGGAAATGGAGGGAAAGAGAAATAGACTTGGATTTGCTTTACTGCGAAAATGAAATCTTAGAAAGCGAAAACCTAACCGTTCCCCACCCCTGCATTGCGCAAAGAGAATTTGTCCTTAAACCCCTCTGCGATATTGCCCCGGACTTCATAGACCCAAAAAGCAAACTTTCAATTAAAGAAATGTTAGCTTCTATACAACCAGATTCACAAGCTCGCCCAGCATTTTGTCCTGCGTTTTGATAACGGCGGCATTTGCGGCAAAGTCTTTTTCGCTTATGATTTGTTGGGCTACTTCCTCTGCCAGGTCTGTAGCCGAGAGGTCTGGAGTGGGGGCTTCCGTTTTCTGAATGGCGGAAATTTCCGTTCCCGGATTTAGCGATGTTTGCACGGGGCGGCTTTTGGCAAAGCCGGGTGTATTCACATTAGCCACATTATGTGCGCTAATGTCCATTCTAAGCGAACTCGCTTGCAGTGCGGAAACGGAAGATAAAAGCATAATTATAATATAGAAAATGCCGTTATTTTACGCAATTAATGCTGGGCTTGGTTTCCGTCAATTTGGCTTCGCCAAGCATCATTTTCATGTTTTTGCTTTGCGTGTCGCAGAGCTTTTTGCCATCTTGCGTGTCTTTTAGCTCCATGCAGCTTACAGGTTTGCCGGTCACGTAGGATACGCAGTACATTGTCTTTGATGGGTTGTTTGCCGGTTGAGCGGCAGGAGCTTGGGCAGGGGCTGCCGCAGGTGCCTTGGCAGGAGCGGGCGTAGGTACTGGAGGGAGAACTTCATCTGAAGCACTACCATAAACGCAACGCACGCTTAATGAAAGATTCTTGGCAACGTTGCCAATGTAAACATCGTCTCTAGCGTTGCTCATAGTGTAGTAGTTATTGAACTCATGGGCACTCCACCAAAGGCCGCTTTTATCAATAGCATCAAAACCGCCATCGGCTTTGACGTAGCCGCCTGGCAGGGCGGAAAAACCAAATTCGTCCGTGCCATTGTTCCAGCCGCTCTTGGCTTTGAGCTTGGCTCCCGCAGAGCTTTTGCCGCCGACAGCGGTCATCAACTCATTCAACTCTGCACTACTCGGAATATGCCAGCCATCGGGGCAAATTCCTTGATGCTTTGAGCGTATCTGATTAGAGCAATTGTTGTCACCGCAAACCGATGGAAGTTTCATAGCTGTTAGCCAGCCGTATAACCGTCCGTATTTTTTGCAATTTTCCGGCTTGTCATCGTAGCATTTACTGCCTTCCGCATTAAAGTTCAAATTTTCCGCCATCCAAACTTGCTCGCCTATCTTGACTGCCTTGTATTGTTTTTTGTCGCGAACATCAACACGTGCTTTTTCGAGGGCAGCTTTGTATTCTTTGCTTTCCTGAACGCAACGGACAGAGCCGCCATCCGCAACCCTAAAACCGGACACTTGCTGAAAGCCATGCTCATCCGTGCCGCTGCTAATCGCCCTTCTCAAAATATCCCATTCGCTTTGGCTTGGCAAACGCCAACCTGTAGGGCATACGTTATTATCCTTTAAATTGGAATACTGCCGCCCTTCTTTTGCACATTTCGTCTGAATTTCTTTGTCTTTTGCCTTCTTTTTATCTTGAACTTGCTTGGCTGTTAGATTTTTGTATTTTTTACAAAAAGGCATATAATCACTGGTCTCACCCCATTCTGAACAATCTATATTAACGCACCCCTCGACGATAGCATCATTTTTTAAGCATAAGACGCTTTCATCCTTATTATCATCCTCGCCGGGGCATTTGCTGCCTTTTGCGTTGTAGCTCAAATTCTCCGCCATCCAAGTAAGATCACCGATATTCACGGTTTTATACTTTTTCTTGTCTCGGCTGTCGGTGAAAGTGCCTGTGCCTTTTTCCTGGGCGAAAACCGCCGTGCATATTAGCAGCAATGCTATTGTTGCTCTTTTCATGTTGAACTCCTTGGGCAAAGCCCATTTTTTCCCGCTGGTTTACCACGCCAAGCCCTGGGGAACACGTAAAGCTTGGCAGGTTTGCGCCGATATGGCACGTTAGTAGGACGTGTCCCTGCCCCTTTAAAGCCTTTTCTATATATGGGGGGGGGGGGGGGGGGGGGGGGAAATTTTTTTTTTTGGGGTTGTTCGGCCAGAAAACAGAAATCTGATGGGAGGGGGGGTGTATTTTGACCCACA
>JAISSJ010000139.1 GCA_031273195.1 Candidatus Fibrimonas sp. | reverse complement strand
ATTTTTGACGGAATTAAAGCCGTTACAGGAAGCTCAAAACTCTATGGCTTTTTGGGAGGCCCCAGCGGGCTTGTTGATGGAAAATACATTGAAATAGACCAAGGACTTATGAGCAAATACCGTAACACAGGCGGCTTTGACATAATCCAAAGCGGCAGAACAAAACTGGAAAGCACGGAACAGTTCGATAAATGCATAGAAGTGGTGAAAAAACTGGGCTTGAATGCCGTTATTATCATCGGCGGCGATGACTCCAACACGAATGCGGCGGTTCTCGCCGAATACTTTGCGGCAAAAAAGGTTGGCTGCTCCATTATCGGCTGCCCAAAAACCATAGACGGCGACTTGAAAAATGAATACATAGAAACTTCTTTTGGCTTTGACACGGCTGTGAAAACCTACTCGGAACTCATAGGCAACATTGAACGTGATGCCAATTCCGCCCAAAAATACTGGCACTTTATTAAACTTATGGGCCGCTCCGCAAGCCACATAGGTTTGGAAGCGGCGCTTCAAACCCATCCTAATATCTGCCTGATTTCGGAAGAAATAAAAGAAAAGAAAATGACGCTGGAACAGGTGGTGTTATCCATTGTGGAAGTTGTTATGGAGCGTTCCTCCGTTGGCAAAAATTTCGGCGTAGCCCTTGTACCAGAAGGTTTGGTTGAATTCATCCCGGAATTCGGGATTTTAATTTCCGAGCTGAATGAAGCTCTGGTCCATCACGAGGCGGAGATTAAAAATGCGGGTAAGATCGCAGATATAACGGAGGCGGCTTGCAAGCATATATCCGAGACTTCTGCAAACTTGCTGAGAAGCCTGCCGGAGGGCATACAGTTACAACTTATGCTGGAACGCGACTCGCACGGCAATGTTCAGGTTTCTCTGATTGAAACGGAAAAACTGCTCATAGACATGGTCTCCGAAATGGTTTTGGAAGAGCTTAAAAAACATTCATTCAAAGGCAAGTTCGCCGCCCTCAGCCACTTCTTTGGCTACGAGGGACGTTGTGCGGCTCCCTCCAATTTTGATGCCGATTACTGTTACAGTCTTGGATATGCGGCTTCTGTTCTGGTGCTTCATAAAAAGACAGGTTATATGGCTTCTGTTCGTAATTTGACAAAGGGCATTGAAAACTGGATTGCTGGCGGAGTTCCCATCACAATGATGATGAACATTGAACGCAGGCACGGCAAAGACAAAGCGGTTATTCAAAAAGCCCTTGTTGACTTGAACGGCAAGCCCTTTAAATATTTTGAAGCCAAAAGAGGCGAGTGGGCAAAAGGAGAAGAGTATCTTTATCCGGGCCCCATTCAATACTTTGGCCCAACCGAAGTGTGCGATGTCACAAATTACACTTTGATGCTGGAGCACGACGCTTTTTTACACTAACTCCGCTTCTTTTCCAAACAACTCTTTCCAGGGCAGCCCCCACTTGCCGATTTCCGCCATAAAGGGGTCGGGGTCTAACTGCTCCATGTTGAACACGCCTTGCCCACGCCATTTTCCGGTGAGCATCATGGCTGCGCCGAGCATCGCAGGAACGCCTGTTGTATAAGAGATTGCTTGCCCCTGAACTTCTTTGTAACACTGTGCATGGTCGCACACATTGTAAACAAAATATGTCTGCGGTTTGCCGTCTTTTTGCCCTGTGATTTGGCAACCGATGCAGGTTTTTCCTGAATAATTTTCGCCAAGGGTTGAGGGTTCGGGGAGTAACGCCTTCAAAAATTCAAGCGGAATAATTTCCATGCCCTTGAATTTTACCGGGTCTATGCGGGTCATTCCAACGTTTTTGAGAACGGTCAAATGCTTGATGTATTCGTCTCCGAAGGTCATCCAAAAGCGGGCGCGTTTGATTTCGGGGAAATGCTTGACCAGCGATTCCAATTCCTCGTGGAACAGCACGTAGGAGCCACGCACCGTGACTTCCGGGTAGCTTATGTCTTTGCGTATGGATAGCGGAGGAATTTCCTTCCACTCGCCGTTTTCGTAAAATTTGCCGTTTTGGGTGATTTCCCTTATATTTATTTCCGGGTTGAAATTTGTGGCAAAGGCCTTGCCGTGGTCGCCGTTGTTGCAATCCACAATGTCTAAGGTATCCATTTTGTCAAAGTGGTGTTTTTTTGCATAGGCGGTGTAAACATTGGTCACGCCGGGGTCAAAGCCGGAGCCGAGCAGAGCCATTATGCCCGCATTCTTAAACCTTTCGTGATACGCCCACTGCCATGAGTATTCAAAATGAGCCACATCTTTTGGCTCATAATTTGCGGTGTCCAGGTAATCAACGCCTGTTTCAAGGCAAGCGTCCATTATGGCCAAGTCTTGGTAGGGGAGTGCTATGTTCAAAACCATTTTAGGTTTAAAATCCTTTATGATAGCAGCAACCTCTGCGGATTTATCCGCATCAACTTTTGCTGTGCTTACCGGAATGTTTTTTATGCGGCTTGCGATGTCTTTGGCTTTGCTTTCCGTGCGGCTGGCTATTAAGAGTTCCCCAAATACCTCGCTGTTTTGCGCGCACTTTTGAGCAACCACGTTTGCAACGCCTCCTGCTCCGATGATTAAGATTTTGTTTGGCATAGGGGGAAAATAGATTTTTCTATATTCCAATTGAGGAGTTATAAGAATTATGCGTCCGCAGTTCTTTCCGTGGTTGTTTGACGACCAAAATGCTTGGGAGAAATCCCTGGCAGATCCTCGCTTTTCTTATGATTTGCCCATAGATAACTTTATGGCAATTTATCAGGTTGAACGAAAACCGCCAAATGGCGAAAATTCAATGGAAGTGGCCATGCCGGCATTTTCTCCTATGCCTGTAGCTGCGGCTCCGCTTCCAGTACATACGGCGTCATCGCCTTTTACTGCAATGCCTATAGCTATGGCTTCTGCGCCTCCTGAGCCGGTGAAAGAGGAGTCAAAACACGAAGAGGGCATTTTAAGCCAAGACGAGATAGATGCGTTGCTCTCCGGTTTATGAGTTTCACGATGTAGGGGTATGCAATTTTTCGCAGGTGGCTGGGGAATTGCAAAAATTTGGCGGCGGCACAAGCTGGAATTTGATGGTTATTCCTTTTTTGGGAAACCCTGAAGCAGAGGCTTTTGAAAAATTTGCTATGCAGATTTTGGAATGGAAAAAAGAGGGGCATTGCCTGTATTTGCACGGTTACAGGCACAAGGCGGATTTGAGCTTGAAAAGAAGTCTGCCGGGCCGGCTTGCCCTGCGCTTGACAAATTTCGAAGCCGAGTTTGCCGGGCTTTCAAAAAGCGATTCCGAGATGCTTTTGCGCAAGGCTTTGCAAGCATGGCAAAAATTGAATGCAGGGGAGGCTCAAGGTTTTGTTGCGCCTGCATGGTATGATTCCAAAATGCTTTTTAATTTGTGCAGGGAACTGGGTTTTGAGAACTACAGCAGCCGTTTTATCATATGGAATAAGAGCAAAGGCAGTCGGTTTTCCTTGCCTTTCAGCACAGCCGGTTTGCCTGAATGTGTTATTCCTATTGTGAATTTTTGTGAAAAAATATATTTGAGAATTTATGGAATTTTCGGTTTTTTGCCCGTGCCAAGAATTGTGAAACATCCTTAATTTCTACATTACCCATATGCCTTCGCTAAAAGAAACGCTGCTTGCTAATTTGCGGGAAATGGTAAAGCTTCAACGTGCGGCTCATGATTCCATGTTCAAATTTTCCATAAAAAAAATGTGGCCCATAAGCTTGATTGCGCCACAGGTGGATTGGATTCGCATAACCAGAATGATGGGGAATTTGCAGGAAAAGTGCAGGGAGCAAAAGGAATTTTTGGCAAAAGAGCGCAGCGATGCGCCTGAAGCGGATTTACATTTTTTGAACTTGCTGCCCGAATATTTTGATTCGCTTGCCAAAGTTGCGGAACTGCTGGGGCGAGCGGCGGCTTACAGGCAAGATGCCCTTGAAAAGAAGATAAAGTTGAGCGTTAAGGAATGGAACTCCATTTTAAAATCATATAACGAGGCTGGTGATAATATGGCCAAAGTGGGAATTGTTCTGTATAAAGCGTATTAATTTTCTAAGTTTTTCACATGGTTTGTCCACACTGCAAGGCCGACAACGATAAAGTTATGGAGACCCGCACAAGCGGCGACTCCGTGCGTAGGCGCAGGGAGTGCCTTCAGTGTTCCAATCGCTTTACAACTTATGAATATGTGGAAAAAGCATCCTTGACCGTTGCCAAACGAGATGGCAGGCGAGAGCCATTCAGGCATGAAAAGCTGGTTTCCGGCATAAGGAGGGCTTGTGCCAAGCGTCCTGTGAGTTCCGAAAAGATAGAAGAGATTGCGACTTTAGTTGAAAATCACCTTGTGCAACTGGGGCAACAGGAAGTTTCTTACGCAACCTTAGGCGATCTTGTGATGAAAGAGCTTTTCAAAACGGATTCCGTGGCCTATGTTCGCTTTGCCTCCGTGTATAAGGAATTCCGAGAAGTAGGGGAGTTTGTTAAGCTTATTATGGAAGAGAAGTTTTAACTCGCTCTTGGCCTTGAAAATTTGCTATATTCTAGGTGCTTTCTCAGGATGATTAGCTCAGTCGGTAGAGCAGCTGACTCTTAATCACGCCCAAGCCATTTTCGGCGAAGCCGGAAAGCATCGGCTTCGTAAGCTACAAATGCGATGGCTGCCGAATGCGTTGGAAATCAAAACCGAATAAAATAAATCTTTTAAGTATCTGGAAGTTCGCAAATTTCCGCATGTTTTTGTCCTGAAACTGTCCTGACGAACCCCTTTTTTCGCTCAAAATCGCACTTATCAGGACAGTAACAGGACAATTTCAGGACAGAATTTAAAAAAAATCCGAGTACTTAGGGGTAGTCAGCTGCTCTTTTCTATTTTTGAAGCGAAAAGGGATTTTTATGGCAACTATAAACAGGCAGCTTGGTCAAATAAAAGACCGTACCGCAGGCTACAAGCCAATGAGCTATTGCGTTGGAAACAAATCCGAGAAATTTTTGGAAGCATGCCTAAAAGCACATGAAACTATTATGGGTGTACTTACGCCTCAAGCTAGAGAAGGCATCACGCCTTCTGAGGTGAGGGCGGCCGTGCTTGCATACGTGGCTATAGATGGTTCTGGGAAAAAGGAACTTCTCAAAAAAATTATCTCATCTGGTTATGGCGAAAAAGACGCAATTCCAAAAGTCTCTCTTGAGCAATTAATGGATGCTTGGTTTGAGCAAAAGATGGCGCAAGGGGCAACGGAAAAGCACAAGACGATGGCGATGCAGCAAAAGCGGGCTATTTTGGATTTTTTCAAAAACCAAGGACTTAAAACGGTGGCGGATTTGAAACCGGACACCGCTCACAAATTTTTAGCTTGGCGAAGCGAAACCAATTACGGCTCGAACGGCAAAACGACAACGAGCGCAAGCCTGCTCAGGTACAATATGCAGATTCTCAAACAAATGCTGAAGGTGGCGGCGCGCAACGGATGGATTGCCAATCCGGGCATTTGGGATGATGTTAAAGTTAAAAGCGTTGCCGGCGTTAATACTAAGATTGTCGAGCCGTTGTCTGTTGATTTGCAGCGGCAAATGCTGGAAAAGCTCAGAGGCATGCGGTCGGAGCTTCACGATGCCGTTTTGCTTTTGCTGCTTACCGGAATGAGAGTTGGCGAGCTTGAGAATTTGTCTCCAGAAAGCCTGCGGGGGAATGCGATTGTTTTGCACGGAGAGGCGGTTGGCAACATGAAGCCATTGAGCGGCAAAACGGCATCGGCGGCCAGGACTTTGCCGGTTTGCCCGAGCATTGCAAAAATTTTTGAGAGAGGGCATATTTTTGGCATAGGGCCTAGGAATGTAGGGCAGGCTATTAAAAGGTATTCGTTTGCCAGGGCGTTCCCCGGCATCCACCCTCACCGGCTGCGGCATACATTTGCGGTAAACAAGCTGCTTTCCCAAACCGCCGGTTTGCAGATGGTGAGCTACCAGTTGGGGCATAGCGATATTAGCACAACCGCGAATCTTTACGGTAAGTTTGTGCCGGAGCATTTCAAGGCCGGGTTTGAGGAGGCTATCAAGGAGAGGAAGGAATTGGTGGAATGGTTGGAGGGAGGGTATTTTTCTATATTTAAAGCGTGAAACAAAAAAGAGGATATGATGCAAATCTATGAAACCAAGAAATTCAAGAAATGGGCGGCAAAGAATAAAATCTCTGATGAAAAATTGCTAAATGCCATTTCAGAAATAGACAGCGGCTTGGGAATTGTGAATTTGGGCGGTGATTTATATAAGGCTAGAATTGCGAAAAACAAAGGCAAAAGCGGGGGCTATAGGACTATAATTATATATAAAAAGGGGTTTAGAAGCCTGTTTATACATGGTTACGAAAAAAATGATAAGTCTGATATAAGCGATGTTGAAAAGCAGTTTTATAAAAATTACGCAAGAGATTTTCTAAATTATTCAAAAGAAAGTATTGAAAAAATGCTGAAAGAAGGTGAAATTTTTGATTTGGAGAATGGATAATGACTGGAGCAATGAAATCGTTGGCATCTATTGTTGAAGGCTCGCTTAAATGCGGGCTGAAAGTTTCTTTTACGGAAAAGGAGCTTAAAGCAATGGGCGTAAA
>JAISSJ010000118.1 GCA_031273195.1 Candidatus Fibrimonas sp. | reverse complement strand
AAAGACGGCAGAATGAACAACAAAAGTTCCGATGAAAAATACAATGAACTATTAAAAAATCTGCGTTTGGAAATTGAATTGCTTTCAAAAGAAATAGAACCTAAAATTTATGAGTATGGTTTTTTAGAGGAGTAATCATGCGTATATTAGTAACCGGCGGAGCAGGGTTTTTAGGCTCGCACTTGTGCGACCGGCTCATTGAGCAGGGGCACGATGTTATTTGCCTTGACAACTATTTTACAGGCAGCAAAAAAAATGTGGAACACTTGACTGGCAATCCCCGCTTTGAACTGGTTCGCCACGATATTACGCTGCCCATTTTGCTGGAAGTAGATAGAATTTACAACCTCGCTTGCCCGGCTTCCCCGGTGCATTACCAGTACAATCCCGTGAAAACTATTAAAACCAGCTTGCTCGGCTCGGTAAATATGCTTGGGCTTGCCAAGAGGGTGAAGGCTAGAATTTTGCAGGCAAGCACCAGCGAGGTTTACGGAGACCCAACCGTGCATCCGCAAACGGAAGAGTACTGGGGAAACGTGAACCCCATAGGCATTCGCAGTTGCTACGATGAAGGCAAGCGGGTTGCCGAAACCCTTTTTATGGACTACCACCGCCAAAACAAGGTTGATATACGCATTGTACGAATTTTCAACACCTATGGCCCAAGAATGCACCCCAATGACGGCAGGGTAGTATCAAATTTTATAGTGCAGGCTCTTCAAAATAAAGACATAACTGTTTACGGCGATGGCTCCCAAACCCGCTCCTTCTGTTTTGCAAGCGATTTGGTAGAGGCCATTTTGCGGGCAATGGAACAAACAGATAGCATTGGCCCTATAAATATAGGCAATCCGGGGGAGTTCACCATTTTGGAGCTTGCGGAAAAAGTGCTAAAACTCACCGGCAGCAAGAGCAAAATAGTCAGGGAACCCCTGCCCAGCGACGACCCAAAGCAACGCAAACCCGATATTTCCAAAGCGAAAAAAATCTTGGGCTGGGAACCCAAGGTGAATTTGGAAGAAGGTTTATCTCAAACCATAGAGTATTTTAAGAAACTCACCTAACCACGATTTTCCGAACCGAACTTCCCTGCTTAACCAAGTAAACCCCCGGCTTTGCTGGCCTTGTGTTGCCCACCGGTTCTCCCTTTATTGTATAATAGGTTGGGATTTCGGAGCGGGTAGCAGACAAAGGATTTTGAGCAATGGGAGTGTTATCCCCGGAGCTGCTGGAGGCAACAATTGAACTGGAGGAACGAGCGGAGGAACTGGAAGAAGTAGCAGAGCTAGAGGAACGGGCGGAACTGGAAGAAGCGACAGAGCTAGAGGAACGAGCGGCGGAACTGCTGGAAGGAGGAGTTGCAGACGGGCAAGTCCCCGTGGCGTTTAGTCTTTGCACAGCGCTGTCGAAGTTGGTATAACGGGAATTCCACCAAGACTTCATACGCCCGACAAAGGTTTTGTATGAATCTTCGGTATATGTGGTACCGCTTGCGCCGCCACCCTCGCGCATAGCATAATTTCCGTTCACGCTGGGGGCTATCTTATTCATCAACTGGTCAATGAAACCGTTGTTATCCCCCATAGCCTTAATCATGGCTTTATTGGCGTTCCAAGCCTCTACGTAACAGGGCAGGAATCCCGAATTGTCGTTCCACAGTTTTTGGTAGAATGCGTGGCTGGGCGTCGTGTTTCTTGTTAACGTAGAGTTTGAAAAAAATGTTCCCCCCATAACTCCGGGCGAACCCGCCGCCAAATCAAGGTCCCAAAGCGGCCCCGCCATTATCTTGCCGGATTTACTGACCTTGTATAGGAAATTAGAGCCTAAACCGCCCTGGTCACCCGCCGTGTTCCAGTCCCTGTTATCCATAAACAGATTAATCAATGTATATATTGCCCATCCCCGGAGGTCTATAAGGTCGCGGTAGCCGTTGTTCGGGAATCCGCTTTCATTCAATTTATTCACGAATGCATTAATGTCGCTTTTAACGTAATCGTACCTCGCTAAATCCGGCTGGCCGTTTTTCAGCGGCAGCTCGTCATATTCCGGCGTTCTTATTTTCACGTTTAAAACATACTTGTAACCATTTCCGCCGCTCAAGTTTGGTGCGAGGAAAAACCTTTTGCAGTCTTCCGCATCGCTAGGTCCCCAGTGGGTAAACTCCGTAAGCCAGCCGCCGTTGTCCTCATCAAGATATACGCCGCTGTTGCCTTCTCGGCTTGTGCCTGATACTTGCGGTGTAAGCAAGTAAACTCCGATATCTTTGCCGTTATAATTCAATTTTACAAATTCATACGGCAGCGAGCTTTCAAGCCCCATGAGTTTGCCAAGCTCAAATCCGATAGCACTTAGCATCTGGGTTGGGTCGTAAAAATTGGCTAAAAGCGCCCAGCTTTTGGACTCCTTCATGCCGAAAAGGCTTCGCCTGGCGTTGAACTTCAGCCTGTAAGATTTTGCGGCATCGTTGTTGGCAGGTACCATGGACGATGTGGAATTTCCACGTATCCTTATGGAATCAGCATTCGTGGCTGCGTTTGCTGTGATGTTCATACGCGAATCTTCTGCGCCGGTAATCGTAAGCCCCGTCAACACCTTGTAAGTTTGTATAGGGGGTACAAAATTGGAGGCGGCAGCTTTGGTGTTCGCACAGGAACTTAGATTGTAGTTTGAGTTGGTGCTTGACGGCGCAGGGGTACCCGTTGTGATCTTAACCACAGGCAACTCCGCAGCCGCAACCGTAGCGAATAAGATGATAACTACGGGGAGCATTATTGTTCTACGGGTTATTATAGAAATCATTTTCATCTTTCTCCGTTAAGGCAAAATTCTGCCGCTAAATTTATATGTTCTGCCGCTCTCGCCCTTTGCTTCCACTACAACCATAAGCACTTTGCTAATTCCTAAACCCTCGGAATTCCACGTTATATTGGAACCCGTGCCTAAATTTCCGCTGAAGAGCGTTTTTCCCCTTAAATCAAAGACGGATAGTTTCACGCTTGAAGGTTCTTGGGTATAAATGTTTACAATTCTCCCACGGACAAACATCCCATGCTGCTGTGGTTGCGAATATTCAAAAATAGGAGTAGTTGACCTGCTTGAAGAAGACGACGACGAAGAAGAAGACAGTCTGCTTGAAGAGGATGGGCTTAAAGACGATGAAGACAACCTGCTTGAGGAAGACGAAGATAGCTGGCTTGAGGAAGAAGACGGACTACTTGAGGATGATGGTTGAATCTGCTCAATATCCTTGCTGGTGTCTATGTTCATCTTGTTTATTTCCTGCTCAAAGAAACTAATCCTGTTGTTCCACCAGGTTTTTAATTTTCCAACTTCCGTTTTGTACGCCTGTACGGTCGTAGGTGCTTCCGGGCACATCCCATAGCACCCGCCACCGCCGCCCCAAGGGTTGCCGCCGCCGCTGCCGCCGTTTTGAGTCGTGAAATTGTTTACTACCGAACCTTCTACATGAGTGGCTATGGAATCCATAAAATTGGTCATGGCCTGGAAATCTTTTTTATGCTTATCCCAGTTCTTTTTCCACTTAGCCAAAAATACCGGATCGTCAAAAAATTTCGCATGGAACGGGTGCTTGGGCTTTATGGGATTTTGGTAAGTTTGATAGTGCTTGGGAAAATTATTTTTTTCCACCGCAGCGGTCAAATCCAAATCCCAAAGAGGCCCTGCGACTATTCTTTTCCCCTTGTCCTTATGAATAAAATTTGAAGCCGGCGCGACTCCTATATTAGCATCGCCCGCTTTATTGTTGAAATCAAAATTGTCCATAAACATCTCAATCATTATGTATTTCGCAAAACTTTCCAAGTCCACTAAATCCCGGTAGCCGTTTTCCGGAAAACCGGATTTGTTAAACATCGTTGTTGTAAGCTGGTTTACCTGGTCTTTTACAAACTGATAAGCGGCCTGGTTCGGTAAATCTTCCGGTGATTTTATAAAGGAATGCAGCTTGTCTTTGCCACCATTTGTGTTCGGATAATCCGTGTTGAAATCAATCTCGTCCGCAGTGCTTGGGCAATGGTAGTCAAACTCAACAAGCCAACCCTCTTTTTCGTCTATGTCAACCCTGCCTTTATTGACCTGAACCAGGTCTGTCAACTGATAAATTCCCTTGTAAGAATTGTTTATATACAAATCCACCAGAAAATGAGCGGGAGTGCCGGGAAGCCCCAGGCGTTTGCCAAGCTCAAACCCAACGGCGTTTAACGCAAACGTTGGGTCGTAGTAGTTTGCCAAAAGCGCCCAGCTCTTGTTTTTTTGCAGCCCGAACACGGGTTGCTTCTCATCGAATTTTATTCTGTAAGGTTTTTTTGCGTCAACAAACCACGTGGAATTTCCGCGTCCTCTAATGGAATCGGCATAAGAGGTTACCGTAATGTTGTTTCTGGAGTTGCTCGCATCGGTTAATGTAAGCTGCATGGGTACGTATTTGTGGATATAGGTATTGGTTGACTGGCAGTTACCTGCACCCCTGCTATTTGCCAATGTTGAATTCATGGCGGCATTGCTCGTGGTAACCTTTATTTCGGGAAGTGCCGCAAACGATAACACGCTGAGAAAAGCTGTTGTTGCCAAAACCGTTTTTAATGTGCTGTTTCTCATGGGCATCTCCTTTTTTTAAAATCCGGCTAGGGCAAAATTCTGCCGCTAAACTTGTATGTTCTGCCGCTCTCGCCTTTTGCTTCCACTACAACTATAAGCACTTTGCTAATTCCTAAACCCTCGGAGTTCCACGTTATATTGGAACCCGTGCCTAAATTTCCGCTAAAGAGCGTTTTTCCCCTTAAATCAAAGACGGATAGTTTCACGCTTGAAGGTTCTTGGGTATAAATGTTTACAATTCTCCCACGGACAAACAATCCATGCTGTTGCGGTTGCGAATGCCCAAAAATGGGAGTAGTTCCGCCTGACGATGAAGAAGACCTGCTTGAAGACGAAGACAGTCTGCTTGAAGATGATGGGCTTGAAGACGATGAAGATAGCTGGCTTGAAGATGACGAAGATGGCTGGTTTGACGACGACGACGGTCTGCTTGACGATGATGGTTGAGTCTGCTCAATATCCTTGCTGGTGTCTATGTTCATCTTGGTTATTTCACTGCCAAAGAAAGTCACACGTTTGCCCCACCAGTCTTTCAATTTTCCGACTTCCGTAGTGTATGTTTGTGTTGTGAGGGTAGTTGCGCCTCCCAGCAAATTGGATGGAATAGCGCATTTATTGTTCGCAACATTATCTTTCAAAGCATTGGATAGGGAATCTATAAAGGCCGGAATGGCGTCAAAATCGCTTTTGTGTTTATCCCACAATTTTTTGAATTTGGCTAGGAATACAGGGTCGTCCCAAAGCCTCTGATAGAAAGCGTGCTTGGGCTTTATAGGTTCAGTGGTAGAGGTATAATGCGGATTGAACGACATAGCTCTGGGAGAGGTCACACCCGCCGCCAAGTCAAAATCCCAAAGAGGGCCGGCGTAAATTCTGGTGCCAACATCTTTATACGCATAGTTTGAGCCGGGCAGGCCGTACTGACTCTGATCCGGCACCTTGCTGTTGAAATCAAAATTGTCCAGAAGCTGCTGTATCAACACATATTTGGCATAACTCTCAAGGTCAATCATATCACGGTAGCCGTTGGTCGGAAATCCGCTTTCAGACATTTTATTGGTCAGCAAGTCAATTGTGTCCTTTACCCATTTTATCTTTGTATTACTGGCGTTAAAGTTGCTCGTTACTTCCGGCGATTTGATAAACACAGGCAAACTGTATTTGGCCGCAGTAAATTTAACTTCATCCGAAGCGGCATCATGGTAATCAAATTCAACCAAGAACCCTTTAAGCGTATCAATATCAACACGTCCGGGGTTCACCTGTATCTGCTCCGTCAACTGGTAAATTCCTTTGTAGTTATTATTTATATACAGATTCACATGTTGAGAGCTTGGCGTATATGCAAGCCCCATTTTTTGCCCAAGCCTGAATGCAATGGCGTTTAGCGTAAGCGTTTGGTCGTAATAGTTGGCGAGCAAAACCCAGCTCTTTGCCTTTTCCTTTCCGAAAAGACCTTGTTTTTTATCGAACTTTATCCTGTAGGGCCTTTTATCTGCAATTCCTGCGGTGGAGTTCCCACGCACACGTATGGAATCGGACTCGCTTGGAGCAGGCTCCGGGGTTAAAGTCAAGTTGTTTCGGGAGTTGTTTGGGTCTGTTAGCACGAAGTTCGTTATTTGAACGTATTTCATAGTTTGCGCACCACCAAATATACCACCGCCGCTAACCGTAGGGTCTTGGTTATTCTTAGTAGTTACCCTCATTTCGGGAATAGCGGCGAACGATATAACGCTGAGGCAAGCCATTGCCGCCAGCGCAAATTTCAGTGTGTCGTACCTCATGAGTATCTCCCTTGCTAACACCTCAACTTATCTTATCAATACCCGCAAAGTCTGTTTTTCACTGCCAAAAGATGCATTTATAATATACATTCCTTTGGGCAAATCACCCAGCGGAACGGAATAAACGCCACTGCTCAAATTCATGGTTCTTTCCAGTTTGCCGCTCAGGTTGTAAACACTTAAACTGGCGGAGTTTTGAACTTGCAGATTTACCCCGTTTTTAATAGCCATAATCCCGTTGCTGCCTGCAATTTTCTGGAATACTATCGGAGATACTTGGTTAGAACTGCTGCTTGAACGGCTACTGCTGGACACGCTGCTGCTCGAACGGCTGCTGCTGGATACACTGCTACTTGAGCTGCTGCTGCTTGAGCTACTGCTACTTGGCGCACTGCTGCTGCTTGGACGGCTGTTGCTGCTGGGAGCAGGCTGAATAACATCTTTGGATGTGTCTATGTTCATCTTGTTTACTTCATTCCCAAAGAAAGTCATGCGGTCGTTCCACCAGGTTTTCAATTTTGACACTTGCGTATTGTAATCTTGTGTGTTAAGAGTGGCACTGCCACCCATCAGGCCGCCGCTAGGATTAGCATATTTGTTATTCGCAACATTATCTCTCAAAGCATTGGCTATGGAATCTATAAAGGCCGGAATAGCCTTTAAATCATTTTGGTGATTATCCCATGCCTTTTTGAATTTGGCTAAGAATGCAGGGTCGTCCCAAAGCCTCTGATAGAAAGCGTGCTTGGGCTTTATAGGTTCAGTCGTTGTGCAGAAGTGGGCTGGGAAGGCACAGCTATTGCCGCCGCCGGGCATACCGGGCATACCGGGTATACCGCCGCCTCCCATCTCATTTGTAACACCCGCCGCCAAATCGAAATCCCAAAGAGGGCCTGCATACATTCTGGTGCCAACGTCTTTATACGCATAGTTTGAGCCGGGCACAGCTTTGTCTTGCGTTTTGCTATTGAAATCAAAGTTATCCATAAACTGCTGTATCAGCACATATTTGGCATAACTCTCAAGGTCAATCATATCACGGTAGCCGTTGGTCGGAAATCCGGTTGCGGACGTGCTCATTTTATTCATCAGCGCATTTATTGAGTCCTGCACCCATTTGACCTGTGTCTGATTTATGTTGCAGTTCTGGGGAGGAATTTTGTCACAACCCGCTAGTTCCGGCGATTTTACAAACGTCCCCAAGCCGCAAGGCATCCCGCCGCCGGGCATACCGGGAAAGCCACCTCCCCCCTGCTGATTGTTACAATTAGGGTCTATTTTAGTCGCCTCGAATTTAACCTCGTCCGAAGCGGCATCATGGTAATCAAACTCGACAAGGAACCCTTTAAGCGTATCAACATCAACACGTCCGGGGTTTACCTGTATTTGCTCCGTCAACTGATAAATTCCTTTGTATTGATTATTTATATACAAATTCACATGTTGAGAGCTTGGCGTATATGCAAGCCCCATTTTTTGCCCGAGCCTAAAGGCAATGGCATTTAACGCAAACGTGCCATCGTAATAGTTGGCAAGCAAAACCCAACTCTTTGCCTTTTCCTTTCCGAAAAGACCTTGTTTTTTATCGAACTTTATCCTGTACGGCTTTTTATCTGAGCCTGCGGTAGAGTTACCACGCACTCGTATGGAGTCGGACTCGCTTGGAGCAGGCTCCGGGGTTAGAGTGAGGTTGTTTCGGGAGTTGTTCGGATCTGTAAGCGCAAAATTTGTTATTTGAACATATTTGCAGGTTGAGCAGTTAGTACCGCTAGCCGTAGGATCCTGGTTATTCTTCGTAGTTATCCTCATCTCAGGAATAGCAGCGAACGACACAACGCCAAGGCAGACTATCGCTGCCAGCGCAAATTTCAATGTATAGTACTTCATGAGTACCTCCCCTTGTTAAAAGCCCTAAAAAACTACCACAACTTCGCTGTCATAACGGCGACGTCTAAGTTCTCTTTCTCCATCACGTATTCTCAAAACCGTTCCATAAGTGTTTCGCCACTGGAATGCGGAATTTTTCGCAAAACCAAGCGTCACACCCGCCCTTAACTGGGCATCAAAATCCTTGCTCTCCATATCTTTGGAATAAAGGGCCGCCTCCGCCACAGGAATCACCTGCCTCAAGGTCTTTAGCCCAGTCCCCAAAGGAAAATGCTCCTGCAACCTCGCACCCCAAAAAAATGCGCTCTCATCGTCAAGATACTCTAAGGGCTTATTGCCAAAAGTGAGTTCCGTTTCGCTCACAAAAAGGCGCGCCAAATACTTAAAGGAAAGCGATGTAGCCCATGCGGTTAAATCATAAGCCGGATGCGTATAGTGCCCTATTATACCGGCTAAAATTAAACTTTTGGTTGAATCTTCGTATTCAACGCTGTAGTTCTGGTAATAATTCTGGTGAAACCTAGTGGGATCCCAGGAAACAACGCCATAAACGGAATCCGCCGCCCAAGAGAACCCTCCCACCAAACGCCACTTTTCACCTATCTTGTGGCGGTATTGGAAGGTTAAATCGTGTTTTAAAAGATTGGTCGCAACATCTTCCAGGCCATCGTTTACTATGGAACGCTTGTGAAAATAACGCTCCTCCACCCCGGCACGTTCTTCCAGGCCAAAGGACTTTTTCATATAGCCAATGCGTACACCGCCAAAGTCTGCAAAGTTGTACTGGGCATAGAGTTTGTCTATTACCATCATGGAGTCCCGGTCTTTGTATTCAAAGCCAAACTCCGCCCTCACCTTTTTCACAGGGCGAGCGGAAATCTCAATTTTCCCATAGCCAATTCTGTTGTAGTCGGTTTCCTTTCTGTTCACCTTGTTGTTAATGTCAAAACCCGCTTCCAAAACTCCGCTCACCTTTAACTCATCCCTTTCTGCGGAAGCTGTGTCTGCTTTGGCCGGTTTCTCGGAAACAACTTCAACTTTTTCAACTTTTTTGTCCGTTTTTTTTTGTTTATCCGCTTTTTCCGGTTTGGCTGCAACAGCCGGAACCACCAGAAACAAGCTCAAACTTAAAGCGCAAAGCCGCATTTTTTTATATCCTCTTGTAAACCAGTTTGACTTTTGCGGAGTCCGTTAAATAATTCATCTCCATCACGGCAACCTTAAGAACCTCGTAGCCAAAACGGTTTTTTATATCGTCATAGAGTTCCTGCTTTTTTCCCTTTGCCAGCAGCTTGGTATTGTCGTATAGCAAAACCAAGGTATCAATTTTGCCCATAAAGGCTCTTTCGCAGATAAACATGCTTGAGCACAGCATAACATCTGCCAAAAGAACGGCTAGCAACGGAAGCTCGTCGGTGGCAAGCGAATTCATAACGCCCAAAATTATGGAGGCAAAAAGGAAGGTCATTTCGCGAATCTGTATTTGCTCCGTTCTGTAGCGCAAAATTGAGAGTATGGCGAACAAACCGAATGCAAAACCCGTCTTGACCTTTACGGAGGCCAGGAGCGAGGTCACCATGAAAATCAGGATATTGGATATGAAAAAGCTAAAGGAATACTCCTTTATGCGATGTTCCTTTGCGTATATACCGCAAATCAAGATGTAAGCAAATATTATATTTACCGCAAAGCGGACGCAAAGCGAATAAATAAAACTCCAGTCTTCAGCACTTATAAAGACGTTCATGCGGCACTCCTTTCATAAGATAAATTTTTTATTCTCGGTAAAAAGCGATTTTTCTTCGCTTCGTTGTGTGTTAGCGCAACTCCTATTGCGTATTTGGAAAAACCGCCGGGGTTTTTGTGAATCTTGCGGAAAAACTCCTGCGAAACCGTTTTTTCCGGGCTTCTTTCCCTTTTTAACTCAACTATTGAGGTATTGCTCAATACGAATTCCTCGTTGTTATAACTGTATTTCAAACCGAAGTCAAGCGTCATTCTTTCGGGGAAATGCTTGTTCAAAAGCGTTATGCGGTTAAAAAACACAAACAGGGACGGAACTAAATCACCAACATCATATCCGTTGTTTTGCATCAAAAACGAAAAACCGCTGTCAAAATCAGCAATGTTTTCCAGTATGGGTATGTCCGGGGTGCTTTCGTTTATTTTATCCCTGCGCTGGCGGAATTTGATTGTTTTTCCCGTGTTTAATTTCTGTTTTATCTCATTGAAAATTTTCCCGTTGCTCAAATATTGCCGGGTGCGGAATTTGAACCTGTTTGCCCTTTTGTTGTGGTGCAGGTTAAAGCAGAGCAATTCCGGTGTGTCAAAATAAACCGTTCTGTAGCTTTGAATAACGCTATCGTTTATATCTAGCAGGGAATAATCGTTTTTAATATTTTCCAGAAAATCAAGGGCATTGTCGGTTTTCAAAACAAATTTGGTATCAAAACGATTTAAAAAAGACATGGCCTTGGAATCTTCAAGAGAAGAATGCGAAAAGCCTTGCAGGGAGTTTTGAAAAAGCGCCGCCTTAAAGTCAATTACCATTTATAGTGCCTCCGGTTTTCCTTACGTCCCCATCTATAGCATCGCTTTTCCTTGATACAGCCGTAATGCGGCCGCCGCTCATTTTCAAGGTGCCGTGCACTTTTATTCCGTCATCGTCTGCTTCAATATCAACATTACCGTCCTTCATATCAATATCGCCGCTAGTGTTTATTCCCTTTGCCTTGCTGCCGGGGCTTTTTATGGTTATAGTTCCGCCTTCAATAAATAAGTCAACAGCATTATCGCCGCCCACCTTTATTCCGGCGGCGGTGCTTGTGTCGGCGTCATTCTGGTCACGGTCTCCGCTTGCCTGTATTGCAACGGTTCCGCCTTTAATCTCCGCCCAACTGGTTGATTTTATTCCCTTTGAGCCATTGCCCAAAACGCTTATTTGAACTTTGGCATCTTCTCTTATTGAAGTGGAGCCTTCGCTCACAATTCCATGAGATTTTACGCCTGTGGTTTTTACTAGAATTTTGCCGCCGGAAACTATCACCGAATCTCTTTCGCTTTGAATGCCATCGCCTTTGCTTGCAATTTTTATCACCCCGCCCTTAACCTCAATTCTATAGTTTGCATGAATGCCATCACCGGCGGCTTCGCTTATAATTATTTTTCCGTTGTCCATTTCAAAATCATCGTCCACCGCTATTGCGTGGCCATTGCCCTGGCCCAGCCTTGCTTTTACTTCCAAAGAGCCGCTACCTATGAAATAGAGCTTTTTTTCGCTAAAAAACGCACCCTTTGCCTGCTCCTGATCCTTAGGAGCAGGAGCACCAGAGGCTCCATCTAAATAGTTTTCCTTGCTGCTCACCAAGCAGACATTTACCCTTCTGCTCTTTTGAATGTTTATCGCAGGGCCAGAACTGTTTGTGATTCTCACGCCGTTTAAATAAAGCCCCACCCTTTCATCGCCGTAAACCTTGAGTGAGCCGTTTTGCGCTGTTCCGCTTAGAAGCAGATTGCGTTCCACTGCTCCTAAATTCACAGTTATATGTTCACCGACATTGGTTACTGAAACTTCGCCTGTGTAGGGATTGGTTACCTCTGGAGCTCCTCCGTTGTTGTATTTGATTTCAATGGGAGTGCCATAGCTTGGGCATTCGCCTTGCAAATCTTCGCCGGAATTGTCAAAAGGCCAGCCTGTCCAGCTACCATTTCCACCGCCGCCACCGGAAGAGCTATTGCCGCCGCCGCCGCCGGAGGAGCTGCTGTCGCCACCGCCACCATTGCTGTTGCCGCCTCCACCACCGCTAGAAGAACTCACGAATTCGCAATCATCATTATCGTTACACCCGTTGTCAGTGGTAGTGCAGGAAACAAATGCCCAAAATGCAAAAAATACAGACAATAATAACCGTAGCTTCATAGCAAAACTCCAAAAAGATATCTATTCTAAGTTAAACTATATTTTTTTAAGGAAAAACGTTTAAAAAATGTTAAGAAAAGGTTAAGAATAGGGTTTTTAGTTTTTTTAAAGTGATTTTGGCGGAGATTTATTGTTTAATCCTCGTTTTCTATATTCAAAAAAGGGGGTTTCTTCATGCGCATGGCCGTTAAAAGCATAGCCATCTCTGCTTTTTTGTCTCTTTTTTTGGTTTCCTGCTCCGATGGCAACGGCCCGGCAGGCGAATTGGAGCAAAAACCGGTTTTTGCAGGGAATCCTCCGGTTGTTTTCAGCGAAATTTACACAGCAAATGCGGATTATAAAGACGAATACGGCAAAGACCCTGGCTGGGTGGAATTCTACAACCCCGCCGATACAGCCGTTAACCTCAAAGGATTTTCCTTAACCGATAACGCAAGCAAAGCCCTATGGGCCTTTGGCGAGGTGACAATTCAACCCTACAGCTATCTTATGGTGTTTCTCTCCGGCAATGACAAACCCAACCTTGAACCTGCAAGGGATAGCATAGATTTGATAAACAATGCGGTTGGAGCTTGGAGTTGGGCAGACAGCCAAAATGACCCTGCGGGTGGCAGCACGGCGCAGTTCGGTTTCTCCAAAACAACGGGACTTTCCGGCACCCTTGTGACTACGGATAATCTTCCGGCTTTAAACTGGGCAAGCGCAGTAGTTATGCTAAAATTGGGGAACAGTTGGAGCAACACAAACTCGGTTGATATCTCCAAAACAGACCGAATTTTGCTAAGGGGCTATCTTAGCAAAAACTCCAAACTTGAAATTCGCCTTGCCCAAAACGACATTGATGATTGGAAGGCTTGGCCTACTGTTATAAAAGGCTCCGGGCAGGAAAACGATTTATATTCAATAGAACTCCCCCAAAACAGCAAATTGCCGGATTTGGCAAATATTTACGGCATCAGATTTTCAAATGTTTCAAATAATTTCGGAACGGTGAGTTTTTCCTTTAATTCCATAGTTGCCCATAAACAAAGCGGCAACATTCACGCTTCTTTTGAATTGAAAAAAGGCGGCGGAAAATTATTTTTGCTGGATTCGCTGGAACAAATTAGAGATTCCGTTGCATACCCTGCGGAAACAAGGGATTTATCCTTTGCAAAAAATTTTGAGAGCGGCAAGTGGGCGTTCAGCAAGCCTCCAACACCTAATTCCGCAAACTCAAACGAATCTTATGAAGCTCAAGCGCAACCCCCTGCTACCGGCATTCCTAGGAGCGGGCATTTTGAAAATGAGCTTTCCTTCACTTTGCCGCCAGAAACGGAATCCGGCATAGTTCGTTGCGATACGAGCGGCGCATTGCCAAGCGAAAATAGCACCTTAAAATCCGGTTCCTCGCTCACCTTGGCAAAAACCGCAATTCTGCGTTGCGCTGTGTTCAAAAGCGGTGCTTATCCGAGCGAGCCTATTATGCGAACCTATATTATCGGAGAGCGATTGCCGGATTTGCCCGTTGTTTCCATAGCTGTAAACCCAAGAGATATGTTTGACTCTACAACCGGGCTTTACGCAACAGGCCCTAATGCGGGCAAAAACTACCCTTACTTTGGCGCAAACTACTGGGAAGAAACCGAACTTCCTATTCAAATGGATTTTTTTGAAAGCGGCGCAAGGTTGGCTTGGAGCTACCCTGCGGGGTTGCAAATTTTTGGCAACTACAGCCGGGCAAACCCAAAAAAATCCGTAGCCATAGGGTTCAGAGAGAGATACGGGCAAAAGAATTTGAAATACACCCTGCTCCCCGAACACCCGGATTTGAGAACGTTCAAATGGTTTATTCTGCGGAACAACGGGGGAAATTACGGCAAGGATTACATTCGTGATATGCTTATGAGTTCGCTCACGGAGGGCTTGGGAATTGATTACCAAAAAGGCCGCGCCGTGATTGTGTATTATAACGGGGAATACTATGGCATTCACAATTTGCGGGAACGCTCAAACGGCGATTACTTTGAAACCAATTACGGCATAGACGAAACCAATTTGGATTTGGTAAAAGGCACCGGGGATGTAAGTCGCGGCTCGGATGCGGATTATCTGGATATTTTGCGGTGGGTGGAAGCGAATGCCCTAAGCGATGAGAATCTGGAACAGTTGAAAAGGAGAATAGATCTGGATAATTACACCAACTATTTGCACAGCGAGATTTATTTTTTGAACAAGGACTGGCCGGCAAACAATTTAAAACGCTGGCGCACAATTTCTCCGCCGTCAAAGTGGAAATGGTTTTTATACGACACGGATTACGGCTTTGGCGGCTATGACGAAATTCCAAATGTTAAAATGCTGGACTTTGCAACCGAACCCAGTGGCCCGGAATATCCAAACCCGCCGAGTTCAACGCTGCTCCTGCGCAAGCTCCTGCAAAATGAAAATTACAAGAACGCCTTTATCAATCGTTTTTCGCTTTTGCTCTCCACATACTTCGCCCCTGCAAGGGTAGAAGCGAGAATAAACGCCTTGATGCAACCCATAGCGGCCGAGATTCCGCTGGACCAAAAAAGATGGCGGCTGAATGCGGCAAGGATGGACAGGGAGCTTGCGACAATCAGGGAATTCGGCAGAAACCGCCCTGCTCAAATGCAAGCGGAAATGGAGGAATTCTTTGGCTTGGGGCCACCTGAAAACCTCACCGTTTCCGCTAGGGGCAACGGTAAAATTTTAATTCACGATTTACCCTTGCCGGGTGAGACGGCTACCTTCAAAGTCTATTCCTCCACTCCGATAGCTATAAAGGCTGTTCCTGCCAGCGGTGCGAAATTCAACGGCTGGAGCGATGGCGTTAAGGAAGCGGAGCGCACGGTTGTGGCAGCGCAAGCGATGGAATTGAGCGCAGAGTTTTACTATCTTAACCCCTGAGGTCTTTATGCGCATAGGTATAATAGGAGTTGGCACTGTTGGCAGCGGTGTTGTTGAGGTAATAGAGAAAAAGAGAGACGAACTTCATGCGAAGTTCGGCGTTCTTTTGGAAATAGCCGGAGTTGCGGCAAAAACGCAGGAAGAGCTTGTGCCGTTCAAGGCAAAGGGTTACAAAGGCTTTACGAATGTGGACGAGCTTTTGGAAGACGAATCCATATCGGTTATATGCGAACTAGTCGGCGGTTATGAATTGCCTTTTAAATGGATTTTAAAAGCGCTTGAAAACTCAAAGCATGTTGTAACTGCAAACAAGGCTCTTTTGGCAAAATACGGCAGCGAAATTTTTCCTCTTGCCGGGCAAAAAAAATGCCATGTTCTTTTTGAAGCGGCGGTTGGCGGCGGAATCCCGATTATTCGCACTTTGCAGGAGAGTTTGGTAGGTAACAATATTGACTCTTTAAGTTGCATAATCAACGGAACCTGCAATTACATTTTAACGAGAATGTCGGCAGAAGGGCTTTCTTTTGAAGAGGTTTTAAAAGACGCTCAAAAACTGGGTTTTGCGGAAGCAGACCCGTCTTTTGACATAGACGGCATAGACTCTGCCCATAAAACCGCCATTTTAGCGAGCCTTTGCAGCGGCAGCTTTATTGATTTTGAAAAAATTCATGTAACGGGAATACGGAGCATAACCGCGCAGGACATTCGATTTATAGAAGAATTGGGCGGGGTTGTGCGGCTTTTGGGCTTGTACAACAGGGTAGGCAAAAAGGTGGATGCAAGGGTGCATCCCTGCATTGTGCCGAGCGACCATTTGCTAGCAAGCGTTAAGTATGTGCTGAATGCCGTTTACTTGCAGTGCGACAATTTGGGCCCAACTCTGCAAACCGGAGCGGGCGCAGGCAGATTGCCAACCGCAAGCGCAGTTGTTGCAGACCTTGTATCTCTGGCTCGTTCTGTGGAATCGGGGCATTTAGAGCCTTTGCCTATGGGTTGGTTTCAGCATGAGAATTCCGCAGAGCTTATTCCCATTGGCGAAACCGAAGCGCGTTATTATTTTCGTTTTGTGACAAAGGATATTTACGGCGTTTTGGCGAAAATCACGGGAATTTTGGGAGAAAATCAAATTTCCATAGAGTCAATTCTGCAAAAGAACACAAAAAACAGGGAAAAGGTGGACATAGTGGTGACAACGGAAAAGGCCAAAGAAAGCCACGTCCAAGCCGCCCTGGCAAAAATAGACTCCCTGCCGGAAATCAGCGAAAAAAGCCGAATGCTGAGGTTTTTGGGGTAATTTATAAGGCTTCTTTAAGCCTTGCATGTCGCTCTTTCTTTTCTGCATAAGGCGATTTCTGCGTCTATTTCTTCCATAGTCATACCGGAGGTTCCATTTATAATAGATTGCTGTTGCAATTCTTCTATAGCCTTTTTTACGCCCCATCTTGGCTCAAAAAATGCTATATGTTTGGTTACTTGCATAATAATAAAATACAAAGTAGGGGTCAAGAGCCAGCAGGGGAGGCTCTTGGGAAATAAAAAAAATAACGCTTGACCATTGACAAAAAGCGAAAAATTTGCTATATTTCTAAGACAAGCTTTAACCAAGAGGTTCCTCAAATGAATAGAATTGCTAAAATAGCAGTTATTGCATCCCTTGCCCTTGCCTTTACCGGCTGTGGCGAAGACAAAAAGAAAGCCGAAGCCGAAGCTGCTGCTGCAAAAGCTGCTGCCGAAGCAGCCCAAGCTGCTGAACAAGCCGCTATCCAAGCTGCCGCTGAAGCCGAGCAGAAGAGATTGGCGGATTCTATTGCCAGTGCCGAGATAGAGGCGCAGAGAGTAGCTGATTCCATAGCCGCTGCTGAAGCCGAAGCCGCTAAAAAGCCGGGTGCTGCAGCAAAGAAACCGGCAAATCCCGCTAAAGCAGAGGCAAAAGCCGAAGCAAAGGCCGAAGCTAAAGCTGCTGCAAAGGAAGACGCTAAAGCTGCTGCAAAAGAAGCCGCTAAGGCTGCTGCAAAGGCTGCTGCTGGAAAATAATCAAAAAACGGAGCATATGTTTTGCCACCTACCGAAAATAGGTGGTTTTTTTTGTTTTTTACCCTTTTTTATTTTTTACCCTTTACAAAACATTTAAAATTTTCTATATTGTTTATTGAAAATTTTCAAAATAGGAGATCATGTATGATCACATTAAAAAAACTCGCCCTTCTGGGTGCGGCTGGTTTAGCTGCTCTCTCAATCTCTTGTTCTGAGGACGGCTCAGAGTCAGGCCCTGGCGGTACTTTTAACCCTCCGCTTTCGCTGGCTGTAGATGCCGATGGCTATGTTGAGCTTAGCGGCAAAATCGTTGCTAACTCAGGAAATGTGGTTAGCTCGGTTACGATAACTGCTGATAATACACCGGTATCAACTTTTCCGTTATTGTCGACGTTGACCGGCAACGCAGAATTAGATTTAACAGGTACGGCTGTAATGGGCATTTGCCTTGCAACAGGCACAACTACAAGCAAGACCTTCACAATTAAGATTGTAGCAGCATTCACCGGTACCAGTGATGACACCGATTCCATAGAAGAGTCAAAAACGATTCTGGTTGATTGCGGTACTCCCACAGGAGGAAACCCTTTGGTTAAGAAAAATTTAACGCTTTCTTATGCCGGTTCTAGCTTTGCTGATATAGATGGTGCTAATCCTACTCTGTATAGGGTAGCCGATGTAACAGGTTCGGCAGCCACAGCAAAAAAAATAGATTTGATAGCTTACGCTACTTCAAGCGCTGCTAATGCAATCTATGCTCCGGGTGGAATAGAATTGGCAATTGGCGGGTCAGACGATTATTTCTTTGATCTTGCTGATGAAACTTATGACCCATATACAATTCTATTCTTCCCGCTTCCTTCTGAAGCTGTAACTATAATCAGTGCCGCTACAGATTTAGCAGATATAAACGCATTTATGTCTACTTTGCCGGCTTTTATTGAAACCTCTGAACCCGTTGATGTAGCTGTTACAACTGTTGGAACCGGATTTTTGGTTTACACTTCTGAGAAAAAATACGTTGCGGTTTTGATTACCGGAGGTGGAACAGCCGCTACTGTTGACCTTGGCATTACCGGCGGACTGTAATAATAATTCGGTTTTATTTTCACCCCCCGTTCCTTCCGGTGCGGGGGTTTTTTATTTTCTATATTACACCCCGTTATGCTTTTATTTCGTAATCGTTTTCTGCGTTTTGCTTTTATTGCAGCACTTCTTGCCTCTGTTCTTCTTGTTTCTTATATTCTTTTTACGATTTATGTTCTGCCCGGTATTATTAAATCTTATATGGAAAGAAAAGCGGCGGAACTGGTTGGGGGCGAGGCTAACGTAAACGTGGTGGAAACACAGCTTTTTGCGTTGGCATTCACAGCACGGGATTTCTCCGTTGCAAATAAAACTTTTAAATTAACATGGGATTCATTGCATTTTGACGCACAACTGCGTTCCATATCCAAGCGAAGCATCTCCTTAAACGAATTGCGCATTCACGGATTGCAATCTACGCTTAAAATAGACGAAAAATCTTCGGTTTCTCAGTTGGAGTTTGCAACCCAGGCTTTCTTGGCACGGGCCAATGAACCTCTTTACATTGAACGCTTTACCATACAAAACGGCTCCTTTGAAATTATAGACAACCGCGATGAAAAGGAAAATCGCTTTGTGATCAAACCCATCTCCTTTTCCCTGGAAAAATTCTCCACGCAATACTCGCCGGAACAAGGCAATAATTACAATTTGCAGTTTACAGGTTTGAACGGAGGCTTCTTCCGGTGGAACGGCAATTTGCAATGGATGCCCTTTCTCTCCGAGGGAGAAATGGAAATTCGCGGCTTGGACGTATTGCAATTGCGCGATTTTTACCAGAAACACTTGCCTTTTGTATTGCAAAATGCTGCATTGGATTTACACACCAGCTATCGCATAACAGAAGAACCCGAATTCGGCTTTGAATTGAAAAATGCGAAACTGGCCCTGAATAAACCGGCCTTGTTTGCAGACAGTTCCAAGCTCGCAATGAAGGCTTCTTCCATTCAATTGGGAACCTTGCAGCTTTCATCGCTCAACCGCACCGTTTTTGCCAATAGTATTGTACTGGACTCCGTGAACGCAAATTATTCTCTACTAAGTGCTATCAAACAGCCCGCCCCCGATTTGTTTGAATTTATCCGCTATAACGAAAATGCGCCGGATTCCGCAGACGCAAACATATTCAGCACGTTTTTTCGAAAAATCACAAATTTGCCGCGTTGGCAAATTCAAATAGATTCAATAAAAACAAAACAGGCACGTGTAGGGTTTATAGATTCCATAACCGTACCGGCGGTTGCTTATAACTTGAATGTGGAACAATTGCTCTTAACCGATGTTGCCAACCGCGGAGATAATTCCGTTAATATTCATTTTTTATCTTCGTTTAACAATTCAAAATTGAATTTCCAAGGGGCAGCGCATCTGTTTCCACTGCAAGCAAGCGGAACATTTGACATAAAAGATTTTCTCTTGACGGATTTGCAAAATTATTTGTCGCAAACCTCCTGGCTTAGCTTGCGCCGGGGGCGGTTGGCCGGAGTGGTGGATATGCGTTGGCGCCCTTCGGCGGATTCTTTGCAGGATACCTTGGTTTTTGCGGGTAATGCGGGAATAGATAGCTTGCGTATGCTGGGCAAAGATAACAACGATTTAATAGGCATGCAGAGAATAGATGTTAAGGATTTGGATATAATGTTTGCGCCTCGCCCGCATTTTCAAATAGGCAGGGTTAATGCACAGGCTCCGGTTGCGTATTTAGCGCGCCGGGCGAACTCCGGTGCTAATTTTTCGCAGATAATGAAGCAGAAACCAAAATCCGCAAATGCGCAAGGCACAACCATGCCTTTGAATATCAATCAGGTTAATATTAACAGGGGTGTTATATATTTTGCGGACAAAAGCCCAACAACGCCCTTTTCTTACCGTATGACTACAGTGAACGGCAATTTGCGGAATATCTCCAATCAAAAGAACAATGCGAGTTTATCAATACAGGGTAAAATGGGCGGTTATGCGCCGTTCTCCATGAAGGGCGTTTTTAACGTATCGGGAAGGTATCCGTATGTCAATTTCACGGCGGAAACCGCAAACCAGGATTTAGTCATTTTTTCACCTTACTCCGGGCGTCATGCGGGTTATAAAATTTCCAAAGGGCAGGTGGCTTTGCAGGTTGATTACAAAATACAGAGAAACAAGGTAAACGGCAAAAACCATATTGTTATACAGCATTTGACCTTTGGCGAAAAGATGGAAAGCCCGGATGCGACTAATATGCCCGTGCGTTTGGGAGTTGCTTTATTGAGCGATAAAAACGGGGTTATAGATTTGGACATCGCTATTGAAGGCGACTTGGACGACCCTGAATTCAGCGTTGGGAGTTTAATCTGGAAAATAATAAAGAACTTGCTGGGCAAAGCGATTTCTGCGCCGTTCAAAAGCTTGATGTCCTTGGTGAGTTCCAATTCAGACCCGGAATCCATCACCTTCGCTCCGGGTTCAGAATATTTGGATAAAACACAGATAGAGGCTCTAAAAAGCTTGTCAAACGCATTGATGCAACGCCCGCAGTTGCAACTTGATGTGCGCGGGAATGCAGACCCCGATAAAGACGGCAACGCTTTAAAAGAGGCGCAGTTGCTGAAAGTGCTTACACGCAATATGCCGGCCGGTTCTAAATGGACTGCCGCTTCCGTGAAAAAAGCTCCCCAGCGCGATACCCTTTTCGCTTATTACAAGCGTACGGAAAAAAAGGACTGGCATTCCGTATTGCCAAATGCAGGTTCTGTTGACGCAGGAGTTCCGGAAGAATTGCAGGTGCAAGCAGCCGGTCAAGTGTGGAATGAATTGCTTGCCAATCAGAAATTGCCTCAAAACACTTTGCAGTATTTGGCTAATGCGCGAGCGCAGAATATTAAGCTGGAATTGATCAATGTAAATGCAACCTTGGGAGAGCGCATTTTCGTGGTGGACGACAGTCATCTTCCCAGTTCGGTTGCGAATTTAAAAATTCGCGAGTATTAAGTGCCTTTCTCCCTCTTAAAAACTTCCGGCCAGTCCAAGGCTCGTCTTGGGCTTTTGAAAACCGCTCACGGCGAAATTCCAACCCCGATTTTTATGCCTGTTGGAACCACTGCCAGCGTAAAGGCCGTTTCACCACGTGATTTGCAGGAGATGGGCGCAAAAATAATTTTGGCGAACACCTATCATTTGCATTTGCGTCCCGGTACGCCTTTAATCGCAAAAATGGGTGGCATACACAAATTCAGCGGTTGGCATGGGCCTGTTTTAACGGATAGCGGCGGGTTTCAGGTTTGGAGCTTAAAAGAGTTTCGCAAAATAAAGGAAAACGGGGTTGAATTCCGCAGCCACCTGGACGGAAGCAAGCATTTTTTTTCACCCGAAAGCGTAATGCTTTCGCAGCGAGAAATAGGCGCAGACATAATAATGGCCTTTGACGAATGCACCCCCTTTCCGAGCACTGCGGAAGAGGCGCAAAAATCCCTGAACTACACCAAGCTATGGACAAGAACCGCAAAGGAGTGGCTTTGCAAAAATCCGCCTTTGCACGGCTATGAGCAAAAATTTTTCGGCATTGTTCAAGGTGGAATGCACGAGGAGCTTCGTTTGCAAGCGATTGAGGAGTTAAGGGAAATTGAGCCGGACGGCTATGCTTTGGGCGGGCTTTCGGTTGGCGAACCTGTGGAAACCATGTACAAAATAGCGGAGCTTTGCGCAGAGCATTTGCCGCAAGAGAAACCCCGTTATGTTATGGGTGTTGGAACACCGTGGAATTTGCTGGAGTTGATTTTGCGTGGCATGGATATGTTTGATTGCGTTATGCCAACCCGGAATGCGAGAAACGGGATGCTATTCACAAGCAATGGCGTTTTGCATTATAAATCCGCAAGGCATAAAGAGGAGGAAATTCCCCCCGATGAAAACTGCAGTTGCTATACGTGCAAAAATTTTAGCCGTGCATATTTGCGGCATTTAATCCATTCTGGCGAGATTTTGGTTTTGCAACTGGCAAGCATTCACAATTTGCATTTTTATCTGCATTTAATGGAGCAGTCAAGAGAAAAAATCGCAAGCGGAAATTTTGAGGAGTGGGCAAGAGAAAGGATTTTGGCGTTGCAAAAGCCCCTCCCAGATTAAGCTATATAAAGAAAAAATCAAAAAAACGTCAACAGTTGTTTGCAAAATGAAGGTAACCGAATTTTTTTTCCTTTTTCTTCCGTCTAATATATAGAAACAAAAAAAGGAGTTTTTATGAGCGACATAGTTCAAAGCAATCAGGTGGAAAACTTGGTTATCGCAATTCGCAATGAGCGGGTTCTTTTAGACAGCGATGTAGCCATGCTATATGGCGTGGAAACCAAGGAAATCAATCAGGCGGTTAGCAATAACCCCGATAAGTTTCCCAAAGGGTATGTATTATCCTTAAATTTAGAGGAATGGCAAAACTTGAAGTCAAAATTTTTGACTTCAAGTTGTTGGGGCGGTAAAAATAAATTGCCCAAAGCCTTTACCGAAAAAGGACTTTATATGCTCGCAACAATCCTCAAAAGCCCCAAAGCTGCCAAAACTACAATAGCAATAGTAGAAACTTTTGCAAAAATAAAGGAGCTGTCTCGGAGCGTTGGCGAATTGGCGAAAAATCCCGAAAAGAAAAGACAGAATGCCTTGATGCAAAAGAGCGGTGAAATAATTTCCGATGTTTTAGGCAGTAGTTTGGATGTTTCAGATACGGAGACGGATATAGAAATCAATCTGGCATTGCTGAAATTCAGGCATAAAATACATAGAAAAAAGCCCCTCCAAGCCAAGACTCGGTAACGAAAATCAACCACGAAAACGTTACCGAGCAACAGGAGCCCCTAAGCTCCCGTGGCGGGGAGGGACAGAAAATTAACCGAGCAATCCAAGTACGCTCTGCGGCAAGCTATTCGCCTGCGCCAACATACTCGTTGCACTCTGCACCAGTATTTGATTCCTGGTGAAGTTGGTTGTTTCCTTGCCAAAGTCGGTGTCGCGTATGCGGCTCTCTGCGTCTTGAGTGTTGTACTCAAGAGAGGCTATGTTATTAACCGTGTATTCCAAGCGGTTAATAAAAGAACCGATATTAGCGCGCATTCCGCTTATGCCCTTGAGCTGGGAACTAAGCTGATCGATAGCTGTGTTTGCAGCAGTCCGATTTAGAATGTTTCCAGTATTGCCTACTACGCTTATGCTGTACGTAATTTTAGCAGCATTGGCAGCAGGATCCATTTGGGCAACCAGGCCGGGACTGACGGTTGAGTTGGCACCGAGGTGCAAGGTGCCTAACGCAGCAGGACGGCCAGCACTGCCATCGCTGCCAAACTGATTCAACATATTTATTGTGTTGTAGTCAGTTGTGGCTGCTATCCTGTTTATCTCCTGGGTTAGCTGCTTGAATTCATAGTCTAGGTAACTGCGTTCCGTACTTGTTACAGTATCGGTAGCTGCCTGGATAGCAAGCTCTCTTTGGCGTTGAATCATGTTAGTGACTTCCGCCAAGCCGCCTTCAGCAATCTGCAAAGCGGCTATGCCGTCTTGAGCGTTCTGTTTGGCTTTTCCTAGACCCCGAATTTGGCTTCTCATCTGCTCAGACATGGCTAAACCAGCGGCATCGTCTTGGGCACGATTGATCCTTAAGCCTGTTGAGAGTTTTTCAAGTGACTTGCTCATTTCGCTATTGTTTAGATACAAAGCTTGCTGTGTCACCATTGCGCGAACATTGTG
>JAISSJ010000104.1 GCA_031273195.1 Candidatus Fibrimonas sp. | reverse complement strand
AAAAGGCTCTCGTCTATGTTGGGTTCGTTTTCCCAAACGTCAATAACCGCTCCACACAGGTGTTTGCCCTGCAAGGCTTGCCTCAAGGCTTCGCTGCCGCACACTGCGCCGCGGGACGTATTTATCAACCATGCGCCTTTTTTCATTTTCCGAAAAAATTCCTCGTTTGCAAGATGCCAGGTGGGATATTTTCCGCCTTTTTCAAGCGGCGTATGGAGCGTTATTATATCCGCATCAAAAATATCATCGTTCAGATTTTTTGGGGGGTCGCATAGCAATGGCCACATTCCAAAGTTTTCCGCCTTTTTTTTCACTTCGCCGCCAACAGCGCCCACGCCAACTATTCCGAGCATTAGTTCATTTAAAGGGAGGTTTATTTTTTTTGAAATTTCAACCAAAGCGGCAGATATGTATTCGGCAACGGACCTGGCATTGCTGCCATGGGCGGTTGTCCAAAAAATTCCATTCTTTTCGCAAAAACCCGTGTCTATGTGTTCAAAGCCAGACGTCACCGTTCCAATGAACTTTACATTTGTCCCAAGCAGGGTTTCCGCACCGTATTTTCTGGTTGAACGCACAATCAAAGCATCGGAATCTTTGAGATTTTCCTTGGAAATATCGTTAGAATTCAAATATTGCACGGAAAAATAGGGCTCAAAGATTCCGCGCAAATTTTTTATGTCTCTGTCAAGGGTTATCAGCATTATCAGCCGGGAAATTAGAAATTTTTTTTGTATCTTTTAAAAAAGGAGTTTTTATGAAAAAAATCATAATATTTCTCGCATTGTTCTGCGTCGCAGTTTCTGCGCAAAATACTTTTACCGACAAAAGAGACGGTAAAAAATACAAGACGGCGAAAATAGGCGAGCAAGTGTGGATGGCTCAAAATTTGAATTACAAAACAAAAAGCAGCGTATGCTACAAGGACAAGGCCGCCAACTGCCAAAAATACGGCATGTTGTATGATTGGGAAACGGCTATGAAAGCTTGCCCAACCGGCTGGCGTTTACCCAGCGATACGGAATGGCAAACCCTTGTGAACTTCACAGGCAACACGGAATTTGCCGGAAGAGACCTCAAAGCCAAAAGCGGCTGGGATAAAAAAAGCAACGGTACGGATAAATACGGTTTTTCCGCCTTGCCGGGCGGCAGCGCCGGGAATAGCGTAGCTTTTGGCAACACGGGCTGCAACGGCGGCTGTTGGTGGAGTTCCACCACTGTGGAATTGGAAGGCGAGGGCAATTCCGCTTATGGCCGCCAAATGAATTACGATCTCGGTGATGACGATGACGACACCGACAGCTACAACGTGGACAGATACTATGATATAAAACAGGTCTTATTCTCTGTTCGCTGTGTTAAGGATTAGCTCTCCCGACTATCTTCAAACCTTAGGCAAACTGGCAAAACCGTTTTCCAGTTCTTCATCGGTGGGAATATGGTCGCTCATGGTTTTGGCGTTATACTGCATATAGGCACTCATATCAAAGTAACCGGTTCCCGTTAAACCGAAGAAGATTGTCTTTTTTTCACCGGTTCGTTTACATTCCAAAGCCTCATCTATAGCAACCTTGATAGCATGGGAAGATTCCGGCGCAGGCAGAATGCCCTCAATTTTTGCAAATTTAACTGCCGCATCAAAAATCTCGGTTTGAACTGCCGTGCGAGCTTCAATAAATTTATCGTGATACAGTTGCGAAAGCGTGGAGTTCATGCCGTGATAGCGAAGCCCACCGGCATGGGCCGCCGGTGGAATATAACCGTTCCCCATTGTGTACATTTTTATAAGCGGCGTTGTCTGAGCCGTATCGCCAAAATCGTATGCAAATTTTCCCCTTGTGAAAGAGGGGCAGCTTGCCGGTTCAACCGCTATAATTTTCGCATCGCTTTTGCCCTGCAATTTTTCACCCATAAACGGAGCAATTAAACCGCCGAGATTGGAACCTCCGCCTGCGCAGCCGATTATTATGTCCGGCTTTACCCCGTACTTGTCAAAGGCTATTTTGCATTCAACGCCTATTATGCTTTGATGCAAAAGAACATGATTCAAAACACTGCCCAAAACATAACGGCATTTTTCAGTTTTAACCGCCTTTTCAATAGCCTCGCTAATCGCACAGCCGAGAGAGCCATTGGTGCCAGGCATTTTCTCTAAAATCTTTTTTCCCGCCTCTGTTGTGTTTGAAGGCGAAGGAATGAGCGTTGCGCCATAAGTTTCAATCAAGGCTTTGCGATAAGGCTTTTGTTCTGCGCTTATTTTCACCATATACACGGTTAAGTCCAACCCATAGAACGCACATGCCATAGCCATTGCGCTCCCCCATTGCCCTGCGCCGGTTTCCGTGGTAAGGCTGGTAAGGCCATCTTGTTTTGCATAAAATGCCTGTGCAGCCGCAGAGTTCAATTTGTGCGAGCCACTCGTATTTGTTCCCTCATGCTTATAATAAATTTCGGCAGGTGTTCCCAGTGCTTTTTCCAAAAAATAAGCCCTGATAAGAGGAGCCGGTCTATAGGCTCTGTAGAATTCCAAAATTCCGTCCGGAATGGGAATGAGTTCGGTTGTTTCGTCCAATTCCTGCCTTATGCACTCCTTGC
This sequence comes from Candidatus Fibrimonas sp., assembly GCA_031273195.1. Classification (GTDB taxonomy): domain Bacteria; phylum Fibrobacterota; class Fibrobacteria; order Fibrobacterales; family Fibrobacteraceae; genus Fibrimonas. The sequence goes on along the minus strand of JAISSJ010000104.1, from coordinate 9,855 downwards.
AAAAGACAGCGCTCAAGTCATCGGCTGTTGCGGGTTTAAGCGTGCCGGGGTGGAGCATTGGGGCTGGTTTATTTTTCATAAATGCCCGCAAATTATACCAATATTTAGGCAATTCTTCTTCCGAAAGATAAAGGCGGCTTGGAATATGTTTTGACATGGGTGGAATATAGGAAAAATTTTCCGGTGGCGGTATTTTTCTATATTACCTGCAAATATTTGAGTAGGCAGCTGAAGACAAAGGAGAAAAAAATGCAATACAGAGATTACGGCAAAACCGGCAAAAAAGTCTCTCTGCTCGGTTTTGGAGGAATGCGTTTTGCCGAAGTGGATAACCACGACAAGTGCGTTGAAATGATGGTTCATGCGGCACGAAGCGGGGTGAATTACTTTGACACTGCGCCCGGATATTTTGAAACCAGAAGCGAAACGGTTTACGGCAAGGGCTTGGCGGAACTGCGCAGGCAGGGACTCCCCTACTATGTTGCCACAAAAACCTTTCAATCCGAAGAATCGGAAATTCGCAAGGAAATAGAGGCATCGCTGAAAAGATTGGATGTGCCGACCATAGATTTTTACCATATATGGTGCGTAATGAGCCATGAGGGCTGGAAGGAACGCAAAAATAACGGCGTGATAAAAACCTTTCAAAAATTGAAAGAGGAAAAACTTATCAACCATATATGCGTTTCCACCCACATGGTTCAAAACAATATAACCGAACTGTTCACCGAACCCGTATTTGAAGGCGTACTGTTCGGATATTCCGCATATAATTTCAAAACTCGTGAAATGGCCTTTGATGTTGTGCAACAAAAAAATTTGGGTGCGGTGATAATGAACCCTCTCGGCGGCGGCTTGATTCCCAATAACCCGGAGCTTTGCAGGTTTTTGCTGAAAAAAGACGAGGAATGCAATAAAGAAAATGCGGTTAAGGCAGCGTTGCACTTTTTGTGGGACCACAAGCCCTTGTCTGTGGCTTTGGTGGGTTTTTCGAACAAGGAAGAAATTGACTTGGCTTTAAGCGCAGTGGAAACTTACAAGCCTAGAACCGATGAAGAACTTGCGGCGGCAAAGGCAAAAGCCTCCAAGTCCTTTGAAGGGGTTTGCACGGGTTGTTCCTATTGCGATGATTGCCCTCAGAAAATACCGATTCCGAAATTCATGGATGCCTATAACAGAAAAATTCTGGGCGAAACCAACCAGGATATCTACAACCAGCTAAAATGGCATTGGAGCCTGTCGCCGGAAATAGCCGGAACCTGCACACAATGCGGAAGTTGCGAAAGTGCCTGTACGCAACATTTGAACATTATTGAGCGATTGGAATACATTGCAAAAAATCAGCCGAAATAAAATGCGAAAGTCCTTTATACGCCGCAAATCTTTGAATAATTGCAGCATATAAAGGATGTGAGCTATTACTGAACAGATATTTGCTTGGAGAGCGCTTCGGGCTTTCTTTGCAGGGTTAGCGTTAGAATGCCGTTTTCGCTTGAAGCCTGGATGTTTGCGGTATCCACTTCTTCGGAAAGATGGAATTCCCGTTCATAGCGAACTTCATCTTCGCCACGTTTGCGGATTGCGCTCACTTTCAAAACCGTGCCTTCTACGTTCACCTTGGTATCTTCCTTGCGTACGCCCGGAAGCTCTATTTCCAGTTTGTAAGTCCCCTTTTCTTCGGTGAGAAAGCTTTTGGGGTTCTGCGGGTAGCTTTGCACTTGCTCGCCTCTGGCATAGTCCACAAGCGAATCAAAAACACGGCTCAGATTGTGTACCGGCGCATAAGTTGTGAGTGTCATGGTAAACCTCCTTGGTGTTTGTTCCTGCTAATAATACAGGCAAACTCCGTGCCAAACAAAAAAATGCCGTTTTTGGCTTAAAAAAGCGTTTTTTGTAAAAATGCGTTTCAAATTTTAATCTTTTTCATTGAATTTTGGAACGAATTTTGTTGCAAATTTATCACTGGAAATTCAAAGCGCCGCCACTAGCGTAGCTATTTTTCTATATTACCCCTATAACTAATAACGGAGGTTTTTGTGAAGAAAACACTATTCATGGTGATATGCGCAGCCTTTTTGGCTTCGTGTGCATCCAAAGCCGCTATTGTGGACTCTGCAATAATAGAAGCCAAAACTCTTCAGGAATTGGCAAAAGTTAATAATTTGCCAGTTCCGCCGGAAGCAGATTCCCTGATAGCAGCCGCTAAAAAGCAAAATGATGACCGCCAAACAGAACAGGCATTCGTTTTGGCAGACGAAGCTGTTTTAAGGATTCACCTTTCCATGGTAAAACAGGAACAGGAAATCCTTGCCGCAGAAACCAAAAAGGCGGCTGATAGCCTGGTTTTGGCAAATGAATATTTGGGCACTTACCGCAGCGCCCTGCAAAAACAGAAAAACGCACCCAAAGAACGGGTAATAAACTGAGGAGGCTTTATGAAAATTCAAACATTGGCAATTTTAACATGCACCGCAAGCCTGTTTGCTCAAGAGGCAAGCGCACCTGCACCGGAGTCTGTACCTGCACCTATTGCTGCCGCAGTTCAGGAAGCTGTTACGGCTCAAGAAGAACTCCTTCCCTGCGAAGCTTCTTTTAACGCTATTAAAAGCGCATATCCAAAAGACGCTGCCACCAACCGCATATATGCCACGGTGGAGGCAAGGATAAAAGCGTTGAAAGGCGTGGAGAAGGACAGACGCAATGACTCTATTTACATAGCGGAATTAAGAACCTGCGATTTGGCGGTTGAACTCTTCAAAACACAGCAGTCCAATGCTGCGTTTCGCAAAAGTTTAGACTCCCTGAATCAAAGACTTTTCGCAGTGCAAAGGGATATTTCCGCTGTGAAAGATTCCCTTATAAACCTGTGGTCCAGCGATGCCTTGGGTGCAAAGTCCCTGAATGCGACTTTGAGCGACGAGCGGAGCCGCCTTGAAAAGCTGAACAGGGAGAAGGAAAGAGCTTTGGCCGAAAAGGACAGTTTGCTCGCAAGGCAAAAAGCCGAGGCCGATAAAAAGCTGGAAGCCCTTCGCAGCAAAACCATCAGCGTTTACAAGGATGCCAGAGGCACAATTCTTTCCATGAGCGATATTCTGTTTGAGTTTGGCAAAGCGAATTTGAAACAGGAGCTAAAGGAAAACCTGGCGGAAATAGCAGCGATTCTCAAAAGCCTTTTAACCGAGTCCAAAGTTGATATAGAAGGGCATACCGATAATGTAGGCAGTGCGGCAAGCAATAAAAAATTGAGCGAGCAAAGGGCAAAAGCCGTTTTGGATTACCTTGTGGATAGAGGTGTTGATAAAAAACGCCTGAAGGCAAAGGGCTTTGGTTTTGAAGTTCCGGTTGCGGATAACAAAACCGAAGAAGGCCGAGCCAAGAACCGCAGGGTTGAGCTTGTTATAAAGGACTAAGGATTCAAAGAAAGGAAAAAAGAGTGTTTTATGCGGAATTCAAGAGTATAAGCGGCAAAGAAACTTACCCTTTGTCGCATATTGTTTATAGGGATAGCACTGGTTCTCTTTTGGAGGTAAGCCATAACCGCAGTGCATGGAAGTCTCGCTTGCCGGAGGAATGGAAAATATTATTCGGCCATCGCCGCTCAAGTTTTGCCCCGGCGGATTTGAGCGGGGTGTGGAGCAAGCGCGAGCTTGTTCTGCCGGAGCTTCCGGTTGAAGATATTGTGACGCTTCAAGAGGGCTGGACTCCTCTTTTCAATGCGAAGAAATTGGCAAAAGAGATCAACATAAGAAGTTTACGCATAAAGCTGTGCGGAAATTCGCACACAGGCAGTTTCAAGGATTTGGGCATGACCGTTTTGGTTAGCCAAGTGAATCATTTAATAAAAAAGGGTGCGGCCATAAAGGCCGTTGCTTGTGCAAGCACGGGCGATACCTCCGCTGCGCTTTCCGCATATTGCGCAAAAGCTGGGATTCCAAGCATTGTATTTTTGCCGGCGGGGAAAATTTCCGTGGCACAGCTTGTGCAGCCCATTTCAAACGGCAGCATTGTTTTGGCTTTGGACACGGATTTTGACGGTTGCATGAAAATTGTTCAGGAAGTGACGGCGGATAAAAGCATTTATCTGGCGAATTCCATGAACTCGCTCCGAATTGAGGGGCAAAAAACCATTAGCTACGAGCTTTGCCAGGAATTGAATTGGCGGCTTCCGGATACCTTGATTATACCGGGCGGAAATTTGGGCAATGTGAGTGCATTGGCAAAAGGCATAGACGATTTGCGGATACTCGGTTTAATAGACAAAAAACCCCGCATAATAGTTGCACAGGCAGAAAACGCAAATCCGTTTTACAAAGCCTATAAAAGAGATTTTGATAAACTGGAACCGGTGCAAGCCCAAAAAACTTTGGCAAGCGCAATTCAAATAGGAAACCCGGTTAGCTACCCCAAGGCGGAGCAGGCTATGAAGGACTACAACGGAATTGTTGAGCAGGTTTCCGAGCAGGAACTGGCAGACGCCGCTCACCGGGCCGATAAAACAGGGCTTTATTCTTGCCCGCACACAGGCGTTGCGTTGGGAGCCTTGTTTAAACTAAGGGAAAAGAATCTAATTTCAAGCGATGAATCCGTTGTTGTTATCAGCACTGCGCACGGCTTGAAATTCTCCGAATTCAAGGCTGCCTATCACGAACAAAAACTTGAGGGAGTTTCCCCGAAATACGCAAACGCAATACATTATCTGCCGGCAAAAGCAGAGGCTGTGATGGATGTGCTTAAAGAGGTAATATAATGCAAACCTCTGTTTTTAATGCCTTAAAGAACGCTTTTGAACAGGGGCGTTTCCCGCAAATGCTGCTCTTGGACGGGCAAGCCGGCACAGGCAAAAAACGTTTGGCTATGGATTTTGCAAAAATGCTTTGCGAGCATAGCAGCGAACCCATTATTTGGCTAACTCCCATAGACGGCAAAGAAGAAGAGAGAAACACGCCGGCAAAGATAGATTCAAAGGTTGCGGAGCTTTCGCAAAAATTCATGCAAAATCCCTTTCATACGGGATATATAACGGAATCTGCGATTATATCCGTTGGGATGGTGAGGCATTTGCTGAGGAATTTTGAATTAAAGGCTTACGGCAATCGTGTTGCGATAATAACAAATGCGGACTCAATGAATGACGATGCCGCAAACAAACTTCTGAAAACCTTTGAAGATGTTCCGCCGAATACGTATTTTATATTAACCGCAAACTCCAGGCATTCCCTTTTGCCAACCATACGCTCTCGCTCAACCTGCTTTTCAATTCCTTTTTTGAGCAACAGCGAAATCTCCGAAACTCTAAAACTTTATGGCTATGCTACGCCAACAGAGGATATTTTGGAGTTTGCCGCAGGTTCGGCTGGAAAAGCCATGCTTGCCGTTGATTCAAACTATTCGGTTCTAAAGGAAAAAATTGAGGTTTATGCACAGCATGCCCTTGAGGGCGATGCCTCCTCTGCAATTTTATGTGCGCAGTCAATAGAAAAAGATGCAAACATCGCCGCATTTTTTCTGGAAGGTTTGGCTTTGTATCTGTTGAAAATTTATAGCGGACGATGTTCGGCTCATATACAAAGCATTCATTTTCTTTTGCAAGCTATGCTGGCAAAAAAATTCACCGCTGAACATGCCATTCAAAATATGGCTTTGAGGCTAGCGCAAAAGGCAGTATGACAAACGCACAATTATCATTGGAAATAGCAAAAAGGCACAAGGTCTCGGTTCTTTTGGCACGAATTTTGGTTTTGCGAGGGGTTAAAACGCTTGAAGAAGCAGACCGCTGGCTGGATTGGGACTCCCCTTACGAGCACGACCCCTTTTTGATGCAAAACATGGATAAAGCCATAGACTTGGTTTTAGCTGCACGAGAAAGTAAAAAGAATGTATGGATTTACGGCGATTACGATTTGGATGGCATTTCCGGTGCGGCGATTTTGGCAGGGGCTTTAGGCGATTGCGGGCTGCCCGTTCACTGGATGCTGCCTAATCGTTTTGACGGCGGCTATGGGCTTTCTATGGTGACTTTGCAAAAGATGAGGGATGCCGGAGCCGAGTTTTTGATTTTGGTGGACACAGGCATAACTGCGAAAGAGGAGATAAAGGCTGCAAAGGAGTTTGGAATGCAGGTTCTGGTTTTGGACCACCACAAACCTTCCGGAGAAGGCTTGCCTGTAGCAGATGTGATATTAGACCCTTTCTTGGATGATTGCGAGTATCCGAACAAAGCTTTGTGTGCGGCAGGTGTTGCCTATAAATTTTTACACGCCTTTTATCAAAAAACAGGCAAGCCTCATAGCGACTTGGAAAAATATTTGCCCTTGGTTTCGCTAGGCTCTTTGGCGGACATAGTTCCCTTGAGTGCGGAAAATCTTTATTTGGTTAGGAAGGGAATGGACAAATTTCCGAATTCCGATTGCCTTGCGATTCAAATTTTATATGAGAAATTTGTGACGGATAAGAACTTTGTGAACAGCAACGACATTCACTATCGCATGGCACCGCTGTTAAATGCACCGGGGAGAATGGAAAGCCCGGACATTTCCCTTGAATTTCTTTTGTGCAAAGATAAAGAGGAAATAGAAAAGCTATACGAAAAGCTGGTTGAGTGCAACACTCAACGCAGAAAAATAGAACTGGACATTCATGCTCAGGCTATTAGGAGGCTTGAGAAGATTTACGGAAAGGACTTGCCCAAAGTTTTGATAATAGACGCTTTGGAGTGGAACATAGGGGTAATAGGGATTGTTGCCGCACGAATTGCTCAGGAATACAAGCGTCCAACGGCGATAATCTCTGTTCAAAGCGATGGCGTTGCGGCTGCGAGCGCACGTTCTGCCGGTTCCTTTAACTGGCATGCCGCACTTTTTCCGTGCAGGGATATTTTTATCCGCTGGGGCGGGCATGTGAAGGCGGCTGGTTTTAACATGGTTGCGGAAAAGATAAACGAGCTTAGAATTCGCATAGAAGAGCAGGCCGACCTTCAGGGGTTTGCCCCCTCTATGGAAGAGAGCACTCATTACGATTTGGAGGTTTCGCTTTCGGAGTTGAGCGTAAAGTTTTTGAACGAGTTAAAAAGACTGGAGCCTTTTGGCAATGAGAATCCCTATCCGGTCTTTTTGGCCCGGCAGGTTGCTGTTCGGGGTTTAAAGCAATTGAACGGCGGCCATATGCGTTTTTATGCGGTTCAAGGCAGAATTTCCATTCCCGCCATTGCATTCAACAAGGCTTATTTGGCGGATTCACTTGAAAAAGGCCATGTCAATTTGGTTTTTGAAGTGCGTTCCAATGTTTATCAGGGAGTTGAGAACGTTCAGTTGATTGTGCTGGGGGTGGTGTAGAGCGGACAGCTTTTTCTATATTTAAATCGGTCTTAGACCCTTTGCAATGATCGTTTGCGGGCAAATCGCCAGGGCGAAAGCAGCAACGGACTTGTGGGCTTTTATGTGCAGAGTGTGTCTAAGGCTCTTTAAAAATTTGCCGTAATGGAAATCCTGTGAGCGGAAGATAGCTCGTTGTGCATTTGGAAGGCGTAGTCGGCGGAAAGCAAGGAAATCGGTCTAATCCCCGCCCCCAAGGTCAAGCTGTTTGCATCGTTGATTTTTACCAGGCCCGCTCTTAAAGAAAAAGAAAAATTCGTTTCAAATTCCAAGCCGGCATTGCTGGCTAAAAACCAATCAACAGGATTTTTCCACGACCTCGTTTCTTTTTCGGACTCCGAATGCAAAATTCCTGTGCTTTGCCAATATAAATTTAATGTTCCGTAAAAATACGGAAAAGGCTCGCTAAACCTGAACGCAGCATAAGCCTCCGGCGAGGTGTATTCAAAATTTCCGCTCTCCCACTTCACCGCAGACGAAGTCCAGCCCTCAATAATACCTGCCAGCATAAATTTCTTTGAAAATTCATAACCCGCCGCAACGTCAGAGCGAAAGCCCCAGCCGCTTTGGTCAATTTCCCTTTTCAGCAAGTGCAGAGAGAGCGCAAGATTCCATTTGCCAAAACTCCTCCCCCATGCACTTGTGAAAATCCAATCCGAAATGCTCAATGTATTATAATTATCACCTTCCGGCAAAGGCTCACCTTCTCTTATATAAGGAATATCGCTTGTTCCAAAGCGAGAGGCTGCAAAGCCAAGAGCACCGGCCCCCTTGAGCGGCACCGCCATTGCAACGCCGTTGTAGGAAGTTTCTTCAAAGTAAGCCACGTGTGTAAAGGCAAGCGATAATTTATCCCATTCGGAAAGCTGCAAAGGATTTTTTGCAAGCGAAGGCAAGTCGTTCAGCACCGGCAAAGCCGCTATGCCCACCGCCGCAGACTTTGCCCCTTGCGCAGTTTCCAAAGAACTGTTTGCACCAACAACTCTTTCCGCATTTGCAAATGCAAAAGCGAAAAGGAGAAAAATTATGGTGAATATAAACTGCACGGAATTAAAGATAGAATTTTCTATTTTGCCCAGTAATGCTCTCCCAAGAAATAGACCGCTACTTAGAATCGCTGGAATCGCAAAAGAAATTTTCGCCGCATACTATAAGGGCATATACTCGCATTCTGCATGATTTTATGGATTTTTTGCAAACCGATATTTCGGTAAAGGAATCGGATTTGGATTCTATTAGGAACTTGATGAGGGATTGGCTTTGGAACCTGAAAGAGAATAAAAAAGCCGTTGCTACGCAATCACAGGCGGTTGCTTGCTTGAAAAGTTTTGGAAAGCATCTGGTTCGTTACGCCGAATTGAAACACAATCCTGCGCTTGCGATAAAAACCCCGAAAAAACCTCAAAGACTGGTTTCCTTTTTATCGCAAAAGGAGATTAGCGAACCGTTTAATATAGAGGATTTGCTCAAAACGGAATTTGGAGAAAACGAAGATACATTAAGGGCGAGAACGCTTTTGGAATTGCTTTACGGAGCAGGGCTTAGAATTTCCGAGTGTGCGAATTTGATTTGGGCGAATCTGAATTTTGCGGAAGAACTGGTGCGGGTATGGGGCAAGGGGAACAAGGAGAGAATTGTGCCTTTAACAAAGGATTCCATAAAATGGCTTAACAAGTATAAGGACTTTCAAAGCAGAAATGCAATTCCGTGTTTTCCGAAAAATTTCGTGTTTTCAAAAACCGGCGAAGAACCCTACAACACCAGAAAACTTTACAGCGATATTCACAACTTGCTCCGGTCCATTGGCTGGGAAGGCAAGGCAAGCCCCCATGTTTTAAGGCACACATTCGCAACTCACCTGCTTGAAAACGGCGCAGACATTGTAACCGTGCAAAAGCTTTTAGGGCACAGCAGCCCCAATACCACGCAAATTTACACGCACGTGAGTGCCGAGAAGCTAAGGGAGAGTTTAAAGCAGGCTCATCCGAGGGGATAATTTTCCACATTTTTAGAAATAATTGATGAAAAACCTCCATTATTTGCCAAGTTACCGTTTCACCCCTTGACAGGCACGGAAATTTTTTCTATATTTACCCTTCATATGCGGCCCCAGAACCCCAAACCGCCCCCCACGCTAGACCCTGCTGTGCAGGGTCACCCTCCGCCACAGGCTCGGCGGCACGTTGCGTTTGAGGGCAAAAACCTGCCCGAAATGGCGAATTTTGCCATTTTTGGGGCATTGCAGGCCGGAACAGGGGTTGGGACGGCGGTTGTAGAGACAAGGCATGCCTTGTCTCTACGGCAACGGCAACAAAAACAACCCATTTTACATACACCCAAAAACCAGCATAGCATAAACCAAAAACTTGTTCATAAACGCTCCTTTGTTAAATTATTACCTCGTGGATTTTTATATGGGCGGCGGGAGCGGATGCATTTTATGCCTGTTTCTATTTCAAAAATTTCCATTCCTTCTGCACACGGG
>JAISSJ010000044.1 GCA_031273195.1 Candidatus Fibrimonas sp. | reverse complement strand
TGATAACCGTTTATTTTCATTCGTTGATAAAACAGAAATTCGCCACTTTAACCCTTGCGGGCATTATGCTTATACTCTACGCATTTTTGTACATAATTTTGCAACTGGAAGATTTCGCCTTGCTTTTTGGCAGCATATTCCTGTTTGTAATTCTGGGAGTGACAATGTTTGTATCTAACAGGATAAAACTGGTGAAAGATGTTGCGGGTGAGTGAAGCATTTACCTCACCGGCACCTTCAGCACTTTTTTCTCGCTGCCAAACGAGGCATTGACGATATACAATCCCTTTGGCAAATATCCCAGCGAAACGTTGTAAACGCCGCCGCTGAAATTCTGCTTGCCGATAAGCTTCCCGTCCAAGCCGTAAATTTCAACAACTGCATTGCGTGTTACCTGCAAATTTATGCCGTTGTGAATTTGCGTGGCTTGGTTGCTGCTTGCGATTTGGGGCAAACGAATTGGCGTTTCTCCGCCGGAACTGCTGCTCGGTGTGTTTTCACTGCTGGAACTCGGTGTGTTTTCGCTTGAGCTAGAGGAGTTGTCTTCTGCCGAACTGCTGCTCAATGTTATGCTTGAACTACTGCTTTCTGCGATGGGAGGCGGCGGTAAACTTTTTAAAAACGGATAATCAACTCCCTCGTCAATACCCCAAATATCATCGAAATCCCAATCTATAAATGTTGCCTGCTCTTTCAGAGCATCGCTTGAAACACCTAAGATTCCGGTTGATGGACCATCACCAACTGCAAGGCTTGCTCCTGCCGAATCGTAATATAGGGATACGTTGGTTCCGCTACTAAAATAACCGAAAATACCGCCACTGTAGCTAGTGTTGGCATTGACAGTGACATTTCCGCTTGCGTAACTGTTGGTTATAATGCTGGTACTGGTAGTCCCTGCATAACCGACTAAGCCTCCACCGTAGCCATTATTGCTACCTGAGCCAATTATATTTCCGCTTGTGTAGCTGTTGGTTATGAAGATATCTCCGATAACACTTCCCACCAAGCCACCGCCATAGCCGTAGCCTCTGTTGCTGCAAACGGCGGTGTTGGTTTTGGCATAACCGTAACCTATTATATTTCCACTTGCGTAGCTGTTGGTTATGGAGAGATTTTCAGCTCGTCCCACCAAACCGCCACCGTAACCGTAGCCATGGCTGGAGGCTTGGCAAGAGGTGGAGCCGATGTAGCCATAACCGGAGCCGGTTATATTTCCGCTTGCATAGCTGTTGATTATGGAGGTAATATCCTGGCTATCATATACACCCATATATCCCACCAAACCGCCGCTGTAGCCAGAGCCTGAGCCGCCGCTACCAGATGTGAAACCTGCCCTGCTGACGATAGAATCCGCTTTAACACTGCAATTTTCTATAGGTTCCGTGGAGTAATAAACTGCAGCTAAACCACCGGCATATCTAATTATTACCTCTGAAGTTGTAGCAGTTTTAATGTTTTTTGCAACAATATTTACATTTTTTATCTGCCCGCCCTCACCAACATAACCGAACAAACCGGCATAATCTCCCCCATTTACCGAAAGTCCGGAAATGGTATATCCCTGTCCGTCAAAAATTCCTCTAAATAGACGCTTGATAGAAACGTAATTACCTATTGGAGTCCAGTTACCTGTAAGCTCAATATCACTTGCAAGCTTGATTGTTTTGCCGGAGAAATTGATTGGGCTTGAGGAATTTACCAAGGCAGCCAGCCCCCTCAAATCAGCCGCCGTGGAAATTTGAAATTCCTCGGCATCTGGATTGTCATTATACCAATTTATGCTTGCATCTTGCGCATTAGCCAAAGTTAGCAATACAACGAATATAAAAGCGACGAATTTCATAGTTTTCCCCTCCTTTTAAATAATATAGCAATTTTTTGACAAATTTCTAAATTACCCCGAATGCGCCTCTCAATCCTCCATCTAATCCTCGCTGCTCTCTTAACTACCGTTTTCGTAATCTTCACATTCACAAAATGGCAAAACAAAAATGCGCACATTAAAACATTAAATAACGAAATTTCAACCTTGCACGCAAAAATTCACGGAGTTGATGAACAGGGAACAAAAGTTTTGGCTTATGTTCGCATCAGCAGAGGACTGGATATTCTGGCCGGCAAAAGATTATCAGATAAACAAAAGAATATTTTAACGGAAAAATTGCTCGCAATCTCAACCGATTACAAAATAGACCCGGTTCTGATTTTAGCCGTTATCAGGAGCGAAAGCCAAGGAAATCCGAATGCAAGAGGAACTTATATCTCCGGGGCAGCATCGGGGGCGCTGGGGTTAATGCAGGTAAAATACGAGTCTGCCTTGGAAATAGCTCATTCCGTTGGAGTAAAAATAAACTCCCCTGAAGACCTGTTTGTACCGGAAAAAAACCTGATGGTCGGCACGGCATATTTGCTTCGGCTAATAGCTAAATACCAAAATCTGCAACACGCCCTGATAGCCTACAATGTGGGGTTTGGAACCCTTGATGAAAAACTGAAAAGCGGTAACACTTTGCCTATGAGATATTACAGCAAGGTCATGCGGGATTACAAGTTTTTGGCAGAGGAAATATTTAGAGATTTGCCATGATAGATGTCGACACTTGGAAACAACGACAGAATTTACACTATAAAGTACGGGATTTTTTCTTAAAAAGAGGTCTCTTGGAAATTGATGTTCCAATGCTCTCCACAACGAGCGGCACAGACCCGCAGCTTGATTATTTTGAAACTCTTTCGCCCGCGCGCTATTTAGCCACAAGCCCGGAATTTTTTATGAAACGGCTTTTAGCCAACGGCTTCGGTGATATATTTTGCCTTACACACGCCTTTAGAAAAAATGAATCGGGAGGGCAGCACAACTCCGAATTTAACATAGCGGAATGGTATAGAATAGGATTTTCCGCAGAGGATTTGCAACAGGAAATTCTGGATTTGGTTAATGAAATAACAGGCTTGAATTTGAGTTTGAAAAGAACGGCTTGGGAACAGCTTTTTGAAAAAGTTGATTTTAAGAAATTAAAAGCGGAACACAAGGACTGGACCCTGGAAGAAATTGAAGATTATGCCATGAGCAGTATTATAGAACAAAGTCTTGGAAAAAATTGCGCGGAGTTTATTGTGAACTACCCTCCGCAAAGGGCAGCCCTTGCAAAAATTTGCAAAAATGTTGCTTGCAGATTTGAGCTTTACATAAACGGAATTGAGCTCTGCAACGGCTACGAAGAACTGATAAATGCAGAAGAGCAGAGAAAACGTTTTTCGGAAGATTTAGAGAAGCGAAAAAAAACAGGTAAACCTATACCAAAAACGGATGATAATTTTTTAGCAGCTTTGGAAAAAGGAATGCCGGAATGTTCGGGTGTAGCTCTTGGTTTGGACAGGCTCTATATGCTTGCTTTGGGTAAAAGGGATATTAACGAAGTGCTGTTATTTGGGGATAAAGAGGCGTGAAATTTTATATCTTACCTTAATGCCGCAAGAACTCTCCCTCCCCCTTCCCGATGATTTTCATATTCATTTGAGGCAAGGGCTTGATTTAGCGAATTATGCAAAAAGTGCCGAGCAACAGTTCGGGCGTATTCTGGCGATGCCAAATACCGAGCCGCCTATAAATTCTGCGCAGTCCGTGAAAAAATACAAAGAGGAAATACTAGCTGCTGCGCCGAGTTTGGATGTTTTGCTGACATTCAAACTCAACAAAAACTATACGGAACAGGAACTTTTGGAAATGCAGAAAAACGGTGCAGTCGCTGCGAAATACTATCCGCTTGGGGTTACCACTAACAGCCAGGACGGTGTTTCAAAAATAGAAGATATGTATCCGACCATTGAGCTGATGGAAAAGATGGATTTGGTTCTCTGCTTGCACGGCGAGGAACCCGGAGCTTTTTGTTTGGATAGAGAAAAAGAGTTTCTGAAACACTTCGAAAAACTTTGCAAGAAATTTCCGAAATTGCGCATTGTTTTGGAACACGTGTCCAGCGCAGAGGCGGTTGAGTGCGTTAAGAATTTGCCGCAAAACGTTGCAGCTACAATAACCGTTCATCATTTGATTTTAACCTTGAACGATATTGTCGGTGATTCCCTGCGCCCGCAGAATTTTTGCAAGCCACTTCCAAAACTTCCTAAAGACAAGGCGGCGGTTAGAGCCGCTGTTTTTAGCGGAAATAGAAAATTCTTTTTAGGAACGGACAGCGCACCACACGCTTTGGAAAAAAAGGAATGCCTTTGCGGAGCAGCAGGGGTTTATTCCGCACCGGTGGCCATTCCGATTTTAATAGAGGAATTTGAAAAGGAAAATAAACTGGAATTGCTTTCAGATTTCATCGCCGGCTTCGGAGCGGATTTTTATAAAATTCCCCGTCAAACAAAAAAGGTTGCATACATAAAAAAGGAATGGCAGGTTCCGAAAATCATAGACGGTGCAGTGCCTTTGAAAGCAGGGGAAATTTTGAAGTGGCAAAAATAAGAGCAAATTTTCTAGGTTTCCTTTTTTACATGTTTTTAATCATAGGCCTTGTGATTGTTGTTCCGCCTTGGCTCTTGTACTGTGTGATATTTGGAAAACCGCAAAAACTCATGCTTGCATGCAAGCCTTTTTTTGCGGTTTTGTTTTTTCTGTTCGGCATCAAGGTAAAATTAGAAGGCAACTTGCCGGAACAGGGCAAAGCGTGTTTTATGCTTTGCAATCACCAAAGTTTTATAGATGTTCCCGTTATTTTGTATAAAATTTTTCCTTTTGCGTTTTTAGCGAAAAAAAGTCTGTTTAAAATCCCCTATTTCGGGCAGGCCCTAGCTTATACCCGCAGTATTCCCGTTGAGCGAGGAAACCACTCGGCTAATGCGGATCTGCCGAAAAAAGTTAAGCAAAGGCTTTCCGAAAATTTTCCGGTTATGGCTTTTCCGGAAGGAACCCGCTCGGAAAACGGCAAGCTTTTGCCTTTTAAAAACGGCATCTTTCGCATAATAAAGGAGGCCAACGTTTCCGTATTCCCGGTTACGATTATGAATGCGTACAAAATCATGCCTAAAACAGGCATTGCTATTTATCCGGGCGAAATTAAAATTATCCCGCATGAAATCATAACCGCAAAGGAAATAGAAAGTCTAACTCATGAACAGTTGAAAGAGATGGTTAATCTTCGCATTGCGGCACCCATTCCTTAATATCTTTTTCCCATTCCCTGAAAAAATCCGCCGCTGACAAATTTTTTATCAGATTTTCTTTTGCCTTGCCGGAATTGTACATATCGGAGCCACGAACAGGTTCCTTGATTTTTTGCAAAGAATACAACTCTCCATTGCAAGATTCAATAGCCAAAGACGGTTCAAAAGCGCATTCCACCCCATAAGAAGAAGCCTCGCATTTCTCGGAACAGGAGAATCGCAAATTTAATCCGCTTGCGCATTCTGATTTTTCAATCTTTATTCTTTTGGACAGTTCCGAAAAAACTACTTTTGAGCAATCGTTTTCGGTATCTTTCCAATATGTTTTTTGTTTTACGCAATAGCTTTTGTAATCCTCTTTTGTTTTAGAGTAAGTTTTGCTCGTAGGCTCAAGAAATTCATTTCTTTCAATCCCCCAACCTTCCAGCAATTTTTGGATTTTCATAAATTCATTCCAAAGATTCTTGGTTTTACGCCAAGCATCATTTTTGCGCTTGGGGTGCTCCGTTCCCATCTCAACGTGAGAAACTATCTCCAAAGAATCTGCTATTAGCCGCTGACGTTCCTCAAATCCTTTGGCTGCATCTGCCCTGCTCATGCAAACAACTACGCTATTTGGCCCTGAATGCAAAATACGAGCGTCATGAGCATTTATCAGCATGGATTTAACAATTGTTTCGCTGTCAAATTCGGAATCTATAGTTTCCTTGTCATTTAGAACCCGTTGGCCCTGGCGCGATTTCTGTGAAACTTCCACGGAAGAAGATATTTGCATTGCCAGCTCGGAGCGGGCGGCGTTCAAAGCTTCCGCTTCGTTTGTCCCTGTGCCCGAGCCGCGAAACTCCCCGACTTTGCATTTAAAAGATTCCAATGCCACAAGCGGCGGCGTTTCGCGGGAAGCTCTAGAGGCACAGCCTGCAAGCAGAAAAATGCAAAAAGCTAGGGAGATTAGTCTCACTCGTAAAATCTAGAATTTTCTATATTCTCCGTATGCAATTGCCAAAATACAAGAAAAAGAAGCGGGTGAAATTGAAAAAATGCCAGGAGCCGGGCTGTGGCCGCGAGTTTTGGGGGCATCCGATAGCCAAATACTGTGAATTGCACAGAGACATAAAGGCTAGGCAAAAGCCCAAAAAGGCCTTAGATAGCCTTGAGGCGCGCAATATGTTTTTCAAGCATGGCTATAACGAACCTGTTGAGGTTCAATTCAAGTGCTGCTTGGACGGTTGCGAAAGCACTTTTCCGGTAAAGATGTTCCCCAAGCAATTTATTTACCCCCGTTTTTGTTTGGAGCACAGGAACGATTTTAAGAGAAGCAATTACGTCAGGATGCAGAAGAAGAAAGCCAGCAACTAAAGGTATGCTGCCACCTGCTTATCGCCGTTAATCCATGTCAACAACCAATCCAGCCCTGCTCTGCAACTCCCTGGGAACATTCCTTATGGGATTTCCAAACAGACCGATAAGGCACAAAGAGGTGCATTTTACCAAACTTGACGGCAAAGTTTTCAACTGATTTTCGTCTAAAACAAGCTCGCGAAGTTTCTTAAAAGCCGAAAACTCCTCAGGAATGCGTTTAAGCTCGTTGCCGGAAAGCACAAGCTCCTCTAAATTGCGCAGATTAGCCAAAACCGCAGGAACAGAAATTAAATTGTTGTTGTCTAAAAAAAGCTTCCTCAAATTCTTCAAATTGCCGATGGACTTTGGCAAAGAGGCAATCATGTTATCGTGCAGGCTTAGTTTTAAAAGGGATTTAATATCGCCTATATTTTTAGGCAAAGTGCTTAAAAGGTTACTGGCGGCGTTTAGCATTTTTAAGTTTCGCAAATCGCATATTGAATCCGGAAGCTCAGAGATAGTGTTGTAACCGACATAAAGCTTTTCCAGTTTTTTCAGGTTGCCCAAATTTTTCGGCAAAATCATAATCCCATTGCCGCTTATAGATAAATACCGCAGCTTTTTCAAATTGGCTATCTCTTCCGGAATATAAGTTATTTTATTGCCATCTAAAACCAGCTTCTCAAGATTTTTAAGAGAAAAAAGTTCCGGTGGAAGCTCGCAAAGCTCCATATCGGACAGATCAAGCTCCTGAGCGTTATTTAAGGCAGCTTTTCTTATTTTTCTACACGCAGCCCCAAAAGCCTTTTTCGCCCTACTAAAATAAATTTTTGCGGCTTCCTCTAACTCTTTATCCATAACTCAAACCTTCAAAATATCGGCCTCCTTCTCTGCCAAGGCCGTGTCTATTATGCCTACGTATTTATCAGTTATCTTCTGAATATTCTCAATTTCCTTTTTTGATTCGTCTTCGGGCAATTCCTTGTTCTTTTTTACCGCATCATTTGCTTCCCTGCGCAGGTTTCTTATTGCCGTACGGCCATCTTCTGCGTGTTTTTTTGCCATTTTCGCCAACTCCTGTCTGCGTTCAGCGGTTAAAATCGGCATCGCAACCCTAACACCATCTCCTTCTTTTGAGGGGTTTAAGCCCAAATTCGCTGCCAAAATAGCCTTGCATATAGGGTCTGCGAACTGTTTTTCCCAAGGAGTTACAAAAAGCATTCTAGGTTCTGGGCTTTTTACTGTGGCTATCTGAGAAATAGGGGTGAGAGTACCGTAATATTCCACTTTTACATCGTTCAAAATTGCCGGCGATGCCTGCCCTGTGCGTAATCTGGCAAACTCACGGCGTGTAGCTTCAACTGCTTTTTCCATTTTTGCTTCTAGTTCTGTTGCCATAAAGCCTCCATTTACATAAAATATAGCATTTTTATAGATAAAAAACAAGCCCTATTTTGAAAAATTTGATTAAATTATAAATTTTATCGTTCAACCCTTGACAAAAGGTTTCTTAATTTCTATATTTCACAACCCCCCTTTTAAATTATTTAAATTGGGGAAAATTGTCCTAGAGGCAATTTGTTGTTTGGAAAGTAGAGAAAAGAACTTGGTAGGTGAGCGAAGAACAAACTGATTTTAAGAGCAGATTGAACAATCAATGAAGAGTTTGATCCTGGCTCAGAACGAACGCTGGTGGCGTGTCTTATGCATGCAAGTCGTGCGAGCCGGGCAGCAATGCCCAGGCGAGCGGCGG
>JAISSJ010000045.1 GCA_031273195.1 Candidatus Fibrimonas sp. | reverse complement strand
ATGCCTTTAGGCGAAAATATAGTGGCAAGCGAAATACCCGCTACCGCAGTTGGAATCGCAAAAGGCAGGTCTATAATTGCGTCAAAGAATTTCTTTCCCCAAAAATTATACCGTGCCAAAACCCATGCGATGATAAAACCGAACACAAGGTTCACCAGCGCGGCAATAATTGCCGAGGAAAATGAAACCTTGAACGCAGCGATCACCCGGTCATCCGAAATAATTTTTAAGTATTCTCCTATCGGCATTTTCGCTGCGTAAAGGACAAGGGCAGAAATCGGTATCAGTATAAGAAAGGACAAATAGCTAAGAGATAGCCCTAAACTTAGTCCGAAACCGGGTATTTTTCCCCTGTCTCTTTTCAATTTTATCGGAAATTTCATTTCTTTTTTAACTCCGTTATTATTTGGTCAAACACGCCGTTATCGCCAAAATGCAACTTCTGCGCCGCCCGCCATCCGCCAAAATCCTTGTCAATGGTCACCAATTCAAGATTTGGAAATAAATCCTTGAACTCTGCGAGAATTGCCGGATTGGAAGGGCGATAGTAGTGCTTGCCGATTAAACGCTGTGCCTCGGCCGTATATAGGTATTGCAGATAGTCAATGGCTACATCTTTTGTGCCACGCTTATTCACTATGCCGTCAACGTAAGTTACCGAAGGCTCTGCCAATATGCTGAGTGATGGAGTGACTATATCAAAGTTGCCTCTGCCAAGATCTTTGAGAATCAGGTAAGCCTCATTCTCCCATGCCAGCAGCACATCTCCCAAGCCGCGTTGCACAAAGGTATTTGTGGAACCCCGTGCCCCAGGGTCAAGAACGGAAACGTTGGCGTAGAGCTTCTTGACAAAATCGCGAGCCTTATCTTCGCCGCCGTATTTCTTGCGTCCATAAGCCCATGCAGCGAGATAATTCCAGCGTGCTCCCCCTGATGTTTTGGGGTCCGGGGTTATCACGTTCACGCCTGCTTTTACAAGGTCATCCCAATCCTTTATGTTCTTTGGGTTGCCCTTGCGAACAAGAAAAACAATGGTGGAAGTATAAGGCGAGCTGTTATGCGGGAAACGTGTGAGCCAATCCGGTGCTATAATTTTTCTGGCATC
This sequence comes from Candidatus Fibrimonas sp., assembly GCA_031273195.1. Lineage (GTDB taxonomy): Bacteria > Fibrobacterota > Fibrobacteria > Fibrobacterales > Fibrobacteraceae > Fibrimonas. The sequence goes on along the minus strand of JAISSJ010000045.1, from coordinate 5,613 downwards.
CACAATAGCGTCTATATCAAAAGCCAAAGCCAGAGTTACCACATCGGCCTCGTTCCCTTCAATAACGCTTCGCGCCTGCCCGCCTGAGCCTGCGTGAGACTGGTTAATCTTTACGGTAATGCCTGTTTTTTTCTTGTAGTATTCGGCAAATACCTTATTATATTCCGCATACAGTTCCCTCGTAGGGTCATAAGAGACGTTCAGGAGGGTAACATCTTTCTTAGGAGGGGTGGCGGCCAAAAGGACTGCTGACAATAGAAGAAAAGCGAATAAAGCGAGTCCCTTACGGACAGCGTGCGTATCAAAGCGATACTTTTTCATAGAAACCTCACAGGTTATTGGTTAAATGGAATACACGCTTCTTTTATGGTGCGAAAGCCCACCGTGAAACAGTGAAAACGGATTTTTTGGGAAATTTTAGCAACAACAACACAGTCTGTTGCTGGAGAATGCTCGACAGCACAAGTGGTTAGAGAACGATGTTTTGTTGCTCAAAGTCATAATCGGCACTAAATATAGAAAAATTAAAAAAGTTTGTCAAGGGTATTTTTTACTTTTTTGAATTTTTAATCAAATCCTATTAACATTTTCAGTATTTTCCCTGCCGCCTTTCCCGCTGTTTTTTCCAGCATTTCTTCCATTACACCGGGGGGAATATCGCGGGTTTCGTCAAAATCTATGTCTATGGCATCTTGGCCGGGTTTTAAGGCTATATAAGCTTTGCCTTGCATTCTGTATTGCTTTGCGCTCAGCAAGGCCGGGATTTTGAGGAGATTCATCTCAACTGCGCCGGAAAAACTCACCTGGCTGTTCCCGGGCGAGATCCACTTTGATTTTTGCAGGCTAAGCGGAACTTCAAAAGTGGAGTCCAAATAAACGAACCCGTTCAATTCCTGAACGAATAAGGAATCTTTGCCTTCATTTTTGGCATTCAGGATAATGTTGAATTTTAACGAATCGCCTGTAAAGGAATCCATTTGAAAACTATGAAAAGTGAACTTGCATTTTTTTAAAATATTTGCAGCCTGTATTTTTTTTGAGGCGGAGCAGGAGAGAGCTAGGAACGCAAGCCCTAAACAAATTACTACTTTTACCCATATGCTTAAATTTCTCATAGCCAAAACTCCAAATTTGCGCTTGTCTGTTGAAATTACAAAATTCACAGCGGCAGTGTTGCTTTTTGCCGGGCTTTGCTTTGCCGCCATAAATGTAAATACCGCCGAAAATGTGGAAATCGCCGGCTTTATAGAAAACGAAAGCAAAAGGGTTCTGCTGGTGCCGGATTCTCTTGTTTTAAATCTGAATTTTCAAACGGCAAAGGACCGGCATAGCCGTGCTGGAATTTTGTTTTTTATAGGAGAGCGGGAAGTTTCAATTAAGGCGGATTACATTCTGGATTTGCCTGCGCAGCAGTTCAAAGGAACTTTGCTTGCAGATTCATCTTGGTTTACAGGCTATTGCGGAATGATTGAGTGCCAGTCCAAGCCCATGCCGGCGCAGCAGAGAATAGAGGTTTTGAAAGCGTTGGTTTCAAAACTTTTAGCGGAGTTGAACGGCAAGTTTCACGGGCTTTTTTTAGTTGACAAGGTTGCAGACACGGTTGCGGCTCCGGCCCCGGCTGAAGCTGCAACTCCGACTCCGGTTGCGGATTCCGTGTCTGAGGAATGAATCCGGTGGTCAAAACTAAATCAACATTGTTTGTGGCAGGTTTTGTACTTGCGTTGGTACTCATCTTTTCCTGTTCCTCAGGTGACAATGACATAGATATAATCGCTTCCAGTGGCAAAGGAAACGACATCAGCAATTATAGAACTACCGTAATAGGCACTCAAACTTGGATGGCAGAGAATTTAGATTATGCCGTGGAAGGCAGTAAATGCTATGATAACGTTCCTGCCAATTGTGTGAAATACGGTCGTCTTTACGACTGGTCAACGGCAATGTCACTTCCGTCAAGTTGCAATTCCAACTCATGCTCAAGCCAGATAAAGCCCAAGCATGGGGGTATTTGCCCTTCTGGGTGGCATATTCCAAACGATGAAGATTGGGATATTCTTATGGATTATGTAGGTTTTTCAGTGGCAGGAGTCAAGTTAAAGGCTACATCAGGTTGGTACAATAACGGCAATGGCGTGGATGAATATGGATTTTCGGCCTTGCCGGGCGGCTTCGGCCTCTCGGTTGGCAGTTTCTACCTTATCGGCGACTTCGGCAGCTGGTGGAGTGCCAGCGCGGACGATAGCCACTACGCCTACAGCCGGGGCATGAACGACAACAGCGACTACGCCTACTGGAGCAACTACGGCAAGTCTAGCTTGTCTTCAGTTCGTTGTCTGCAGGATTAGGCACAAAGCATCCATTGCTAGCGTTTATCTATGTCTTAGCAATGGGGCTTGGTTGGGGATTTGTTTTACTATATTTCTTGAATGAATTACGTAGTAGCAACATATTTGGTCAGGTTTGCCGGGCTTTTGCTTGTGATACCGGCTATTTTCTGGGAAACTCTAGCCGGCTGGCGATTTCCGGGGCTTGCGGACGGCCGCATTCGCATGGTGCTTTTTGCTGCCGGAATAGCAATTTATGCCGGGGCATCCATCGCTTATTACATACTCCACAAAAAGGATGTAGCGCGCCACCGGGCAGAAATGGAGAAAACGCATGAGTGAAACGCAAAATGCGATAGAAATAAAAGATTTGCACAAGACCTATAGGCAAGGCTTTTGGCTGAGCAAAAAAAAATCGCTTTTTGGAATATCGTTGGAGGTTAAAAAAGGCGAGGTTTTCGGTTTTATTGGCCCTAATGGAGCCGGTAAAAGCACCACGATAAAAGTTTTAACAGGGCTTTTGCGCAAAGATAGCGGCGAAGTTTTGATTTTGGGCAAATCGCCTAATGACACAAAGAGCAGGGTAAATTTGGGGTATCTGCCGGAGCAGCCTTATTTTTACGATTCCCTTAGCGGCCATGAGCTTTTGAGATTCTACGGAGGATTAAGCGGCTTAAAGGGCAAGCTCCTGGAAGAGCGAATTCAATGGGCGTTGAAGCTCGTAAACGCCGATGCAGACTGGATTCACCGCCACTTGCGCACCTATTCCAAAGGTATGCAGCAAAGGGTTGGCTTGGCACAGGCGATTTTGCACAAACCCGAACTCTTAATTCTTGATGAACCCATGAGCGGGCTAGACCCCTTGGGTCGCCGCGATGTGCGGGAGGCTATTTTGACTCTCAACAAGGAAGGCTCAACTGTTTTTTATTCCAGCCATATTCTCTCCGATGTAGAGGCCATAAGCAACCGGGTAGCCATGATTATAGACGGCAAAATTTCGCACACAGGCACCATTGAAGAGATAACCAAGGAAACCGGCAGAAACAGCTTGGAAGAGGTTCTGGCTAAGGAGGTTTCCCGTGTTGTTCCTTAGAGAAACTTATTTGATAGCCGTGAATTCCTTTAGAGAAGCGGTTCGCGATAAAATTCCATACGTGGTTTTGCTCTCCGCAGTTGCGCTTGCGGCATTTAGCGTTATGCTCGGTGAGTGGTCTGTTTTTGACAGGGAATTTGTGGTTAAAAGCGTCACCGTTTCCATAATTTCGCTTTCCGGGCTGTTCATAGCCATTTTTGCGGGCGTGGGGCAGGTTCAAAAGGAAATTCAAAAGAAAACCATACACACCCTTTTGGCAAAACCCGTTTCCCGTTCCGCTTTCCTGCTGGGGAAATATATCGGCTTGCTCGCCCTGCTCGCATTGCATGTAATTTTGCTCTCCCTAACGCTTTTCTTCGTTCTGTGGACTGTAAATGCAAACATAACCCTCCCTGTAATTCAAGCGTGTTACTTGGTTTTCTGGGAACTTGCCATAGTGCTTGCCTTTGCCGTTTTGTTCTCCACATATTCCTCTGCCCTGATAAGCTCCATTTTTTCCTTTGGAATTTACCTTATAGGGCATTTGAGCAACCAAATTCTCAAAGAGGTTTACTTTGCCTACCGAATCAGCGAAGACGGCAGTTTTTTAAAAGAGCACGGCCAACTGGTTTACGATATTGCAAGGGGAATACATTACATTTTTCCGAACCTATTCAAGTTCAACGCATCCATGCAGGCTGCGCACTCAATTGTCCTGGAGCAATCCTACATAATCTGGAACAGCATATACGCCTTGGGCTACTGCGGCACGGTTTTATGTGTAGCAGTGTTGTTGTTCAGAAACAAGGATTTCGTGTGAACAACTGGGTTCTATTACCCACACGCCGTAATATACGGAAAATGTAGGAAAACGCAGTCGGTTTCCGCTAATTTTATCAATGACTCTCGAAGCCCTCGAACTCCGTGAGATAGAGGCCTTGGAGCTAAACGCCAAGGCCATGCTCATATCCAACCGCTCCGTGCTGCCGCACGACTTGGCGGCGGTGTATTGCGGCATAAGCGAATACTGCCTGCTGCAAATGGCGAGAGACCGTGAGATACAGGCCCGGAAAAACGGCAAAATGTGGTATTTCCAAAAGAGCGACCTTGACGGATGGATGTCGAAAGTAGAGGAAGCCAAGCCGAAGGCGAAGCCGCGCCGAACCCATTACGGCACGGGTCAGTTGCCAATTTGAAAATATTTTTCCAAATTATGGAGCTTGAGCCGGAAGGGACTGGCGGCGGGGCAAGCCGCAGGGGTGGGAAATTTGCTAATCGTTTATGAAAACCGTTGATGACGGTCCGTTCCAAACGACGTTCCATCTTGACATCACGTCTCTGCCGAGTAGAATGCTGAAATTTTTTTGACCTGCCAAATTGCATGAGCCTATCGGCAAATTTATAAACGGCATTAAATTCGTATTCGGAAAATGCAAATCTATCGCATAAGCTGGCATTTTCACGGGGCCGTTAGCGGTATAGACGGTTGACGGTCCGGTCGGCATCAATTTCAATTTCTTTGCTAATTTAATGTCTATTGAGGTTCTGCTTGCTCCCGTATCGAAATGCGCTATTACTACTTCTGCGGATATTGAATTTTTGTCAAAGCCGGGGTTCTGCAAATCCGCGCTAGCCGTAGATATGGCCACTTGGAGATTTAGCCCCGACATCAGCAATTGTAGCGGCGAAACAACAACGCCCACTTGCGCATCCGATGATAGTGCCGGAGTAATATTTAAGCTAAACGGCTGGCTATGAAAAGAACCCATAGAATCCTTAGGAAACCGCCGAATAAATGAAGTTTATAACTTCATCATCGCGGACAACTTGTTGAATAATAAAAGCGTCACGGGGATATTTCGCAACAGCTTCTGTCAATGCGGCTTCAAATGTATCAAAAACCCCGGAAAGCTTATTGTCGTAAATTATGACATGCTTCAATTTATGCAAAGGGTCGTTGGCCCATTTGTCTAAATTTTCTTGAAAGAAGTTCAATGCTTCTTTCTGCTTTTCGCTAAAAAATTCTTCCATACTATAAATATAGAATTTTTTCCGCAAAAAGCCAAGTTTTTGTTAATTTTTAACATTTTTTTGCATATTTTTGTCTAGTTTCAATCCTAGAACGCCGGTATTCTCGCCAACGCCTCCTTCTTCTTCGTGTCGTCAATCTGGCGGTAGTAGCGAGCCGTTATCCGAGGGTCGGCGTGGTTTGCCAAT
>JAISSJ010000039.1 GCA_031273195.1 Candidatus Fibrimonas sp. | reverse complement strand
GAGCCTATAGATAAAATGGGCTACGCTAATGAGCCACGCACGGAGAGCGGGCTTTTGGTGAAAAACAGCGGAGGGCAGGGTTCCTTTTATTTTGAAAATGATATTTTTAAAACAGAGCTTCACACTTATTTCAGCTACCAGTATTTAGAGTCCAGAAATAAATCCGTAATACTCTCAAATTACGAGCTTTCAAACACTGTTTTTCAGGCTTCATTCGCAGGGACTTTTGCTCCCATAGATTTTTTTTTTTTTTTTTCAAATGCGGCGAGCAGGCACAGCAGGCAAAAATTGGAAAGTGGCCAGGTCCGCACTTTTTACATGGACGGCGATTTCAAGGAAAGGTCTAAGGATTTGCAGTCCGGCAGGGTATCGGCGAATTTTGGGAAGACGGATTCCAGATGGAGCAGTTTTGTTGCAGTTGGGCATTATTTCAGAGACCCGTCAGTTTATGAGCTTTTCAGCACGGCTTTTGGAATTGTGTCCAACCCTAATTTGAAACCGGAGCAGGGTGAGCAGATGGAGGCTGGCGTTGGTTATAAAACTAAGAAAAGCATAATTTCTACCACTTTTTTTGCGAACAGCATTAGAGACCGCATAATTTACCACACTAGCGGCATGGTCACAAAGCCCATAAATGCGGAAAAGGGCAAGGTGTATGGAATTGAGAGCGAGCTTGCGAGCGAACTTTTCAGTTGGCTTAAAATAAACGCAAACGCAACCTTCCAAAGCCCTGAAAATTTGCCAAACGAGCCGAAGCAGCAATATTACAGCTCCATGCTCTTTGTGCTTCCGTATTCTTTTGGACTAACGCTGGACGGCGAAGCTCACAGCATTCTTTACCGGGACAAGGCACAGAGGAAAAATATTCCGGTAAATTCGTTTTACCACGCTGGGCTTAGTTATAAGCCAACCCCAAAAACAAAGCTCTTCTTTTATGCAAGAAATTTGAGCGGCGGAGAATATCAGAATATTTATGATGCCTATCCAACTCCCGGCAGGGTGTTTAGCTTGAGTTATTCGCATGGGTTTTAATTAGAAATTTACTATATTCTTGGCATGGATGATCTCGTTTTTCTGTCCAGATTGCAATTTGCCATAACAACGGTTTACCATTTTCTTTTTGTCCCTTTAACCATAGGTTTAGGGCTTTTTGTCGCAATATGGGAAACTATGGCTTACAAAAGCGGCAATTCGGAAGATGAACGAATTGCGAGATTTTGGGGCAGGCTGTTTTTGCTGAATTTTGCCGCCGGCGTGGTGACCGGCATTGTGCAGGAATTTCAGTTTGGAATGAATTGGTCGGAATACAGCCGTTTTGTGGGTGATGTTTTCGGTGTGCCTCTTGCCATAGAAGCTCTGCTAGCATTCTTTGTAGAAAGCACATTTTTAGGACTTTGGATTTTTGGCCGGACTCTTTTGCCTAAGGGTGTTCATCTCGCTTGCATATGGCTTGTATTTGCGGCTTCTTGCATATCTGCTTTTTGGATTCTCGTTGCAAACAGTTTTATGCAAAATCCGGTTGGTTACGTGTTCAACAATGGTCGCGCCGAAATGACGGATTTTTTAGCCGTTATTTCAAATCCCTATTTTTTGCATCAGTTTCCTCACGTTATATCAGCCAGTATATGCACAGCGGCTTTCTTTATTTTAGGAATTTCAGCTTGGAAAATACGCCGGTGTTCGCAAGACAGTGCTTTGTTTGAGAGAACCTTCAAGGCTGCTCTGTTTATGGGGCTTATCGGTGTGGCGGCTGTTCTTTTTAGCGGCCATTTGCAGGGGCAGTCCGTAGCCAAACTGCAACCCATGAAACTTGCGGCTATGGAAAACCTGAAAGAAACCGCCAATCCGGCCCCCCTTTCCATTTTGCCCGGAATTGAAATGCCTGCCATGCTCAGCGTTATGGTTCATAACGTGCCAAGAGGCGAAGTTAAGGGAATGGAAGATTTGCAAAAAGCCTTTGAATATCGCTACGGCCCCGGCAATTACACGCCACCGGTGTGGATTTCTTACATTTCGTTCAGGGTGATGGTTGGGTGTTCGCTTGTGATGCTGTTCTTTATTTTTTACGGCATGTTCTGGTTTATATACTTAAAAAGAAACATGCACAAAAAAATATTACTGCTTATGGTAATGGGAATTTCATTGCCTTATCTTGCAAATACCGCCGGGTGGCTAATAGCGGAAACCGGCCGCCAGCCTTGGATAGTTTACGGTTTAATGCCTACGGATAAAGCCGTATCTGTTGGCGTTTCAAGCGGCAGCGTAATTTTTTCAATGGCTGCTTTTTCTGTTATCTATATAATTTTGGCTGTTATAATTTTCCTTTTAATGCGGCGTGAAGTTTATCGCGGCTATGTGGAAAAGAGAATAACGAGAAAAAATAATGCGATAGCGGTATAATTCGGAGGTTTTTATGAGTTTGGAAGCTTTATGGTTTGTGCTTATTGCGGTTTTGTGGGTGGGCTTTTTCTTTTTGGAAGGCTTTGATTTTGGCGTTGGAATTTTGCAATTCTTTTTGGGGAAAAATGAGCGCGAGCGGGGAACCTATATCTATTCCATAGGCCCGCACTGGGATGGAAATGAAGTTTGGCTTTTGACTGCGGGCGGGGCGATTTTTGCGGCGTTTCCCTTTTGGTATGCAACTCTTTTCAGCGCGCTTTATTTGCCGTTTGTGATATTGCTTTTGGCTTTGATTGTAAGGGGAGTGTGCTTTGAAATCAGGCACAGGGCGAATTTCCCAAAGGTTCGCTTTGTGTGTGATATCGCTCTTGCCTTAGGCAGTTTTTTGCCTGCGCTGCTTGCGGGTGTTGCAATGGCGAATTTGGTAATCGGAATTCCGATAGAAAATGGAAATTTCACCGGAACCTTTTTCGATTTGGTTACGCCTTATGCCTTGTTTGGCGGCGCACTCGGTTTTTTTCTGTTTTTAACAAACGGAGCTTTGTTTTTGACTCTGAAAATAGAAGGTGAATTGCAGGAAAGGGCATACAGGTTCTCAAAAATCGCTGTTGTGATCACTGTAATTTTATTTGCAATCGCAACTGTTTGGTTATGGAGATACAGCATAATTTGCGTACTTTCTCTTGTTTTAATTTTAGCAGCGATGCTTTTGGTTTTAAGAAATTATTTGAAAACGGCTTTTGTTCTTGTTGCGCTTTGCACGGCGTGTTCCGTTGCCGCTTTGTTTTACGCCATGTTTCCCAACGTGCTTGTTTCTTCCATATCTCCCGACCAAAATTTGACAATATGGAACTGCGCTTCTTCTGCATATACATTAAAACTTATGAGCATAGTTGCGGCAATTTTTGTTCCGGTAATTTTAGCATACCAAATTTGGAGCTATTATGTTTTCCGCAAGCGCATTAGCCCGCGAAACGCAAATATAGAGGAATAACGTAAAACCGTGCAAACCGAAGAATACATTAAAAGAATAAGCAAGAGCTTGCTAAGCCTCTCAACGCTCCCAACCGTTGCAGCGCAACTTTTTGAATTGGTTGATGATGATAAAGATCAAAGAGAGGCCTTGGAGCAAATAATCTCCGCAGACCCTGTTTTAACCGCACGGCTTTTGAAAATGATAAATGCCAAGGGAGAATCCGTTACCGGAATTCACAGCGCAATCAGCAAACTGGGTTTTGAGCAGGCAAAGGAAATTTGCATGGAAGCATCCATGTCCAGAGTTTATGAGCTGAAAAATTCCCGGGTGGACTTGCAAAAATTTTGGGAACATTGCCGCGCGGTTGGCACTGTGGCGCGCATTGTCGCTCAGGAATACGAACCCGGTTTGGCTACGGATGCCTTTACAGCAGGGCTTTTGCACGATATTGGAAAAATAGTTTTGCTCCAATATGTTAAGGAGTTTGAACAGGCGATAACTCTGAGCAAAGAACGCCCTTGCGAATTATATTTAGCGGAGAAGGAGCTTTTTGGCGTGGACCACGGGCAAACAGGGGCCTGGCTTGCGGAGAATTGGCGGCTTCCTCGCTCCATATCCGAAGTTATGCAATATCATCACGATTTGTCAAGGGCAGAGATAAACAGGCCGCTGGTTGCCCTTGTGAGCTTTGCGGATATCCTTTGCAGAATTATAGGCGAAAGTAGTTTAGGCACAGGTGATGGCGGAAATTATGCACCGCCGGAATTTAATCCTGCGCTTGCAGAAGAACTCGGCAAATGGCGCATAAATTTGGAATTTAACGCTCTGCAACCCCTTATGCTTCTGTGCATTGACGAACTGAACAAAAGGTATTTAACGCAGTATGGGTAGGATTCTTCTTTATTCCCAGGGTTGCAGCGCAAATTTAAGTGAAAGCGAGCAAATCGCAGGTTTGTTAGCGGAAAACAATTTTGATGTGGAATTTGGAACAACCGCCGATTGCAGCCCCAAAGCGGTTATTTTAAATTTATGCACGGTAAAAGGCGATAGCTCCGCATTGAAAGCCATCAGAAATGCAAAGGATAATTATCCTAAAATTCCGATGCTGGTAACCGGCTGTGTAACTCATGAACTCATCGCCGCTCTGCAAAAAATAGATTCCAAAATATCCGTGGCAAGCACACACGCCGTAGAAAGAATACCGAACATATTAAAAAAAGTAATGGCAGGCGAAACGATTTTGGACACTCAAAAAGAACATGCCCCGAAATTGGGATTGCCGAAAATTCGCAAAAATCCTATCGTAGGGATTGTGAGCATAGCCGAGGGTTGCACGGATGCCTGTTCCTTTTGCTCAACGAGAATGGTAAAGGGAAAATTGCGTAGCTATGCACCTGAACAAATTGTAAGGGAAGTAAAAATTTTAACCGAAAGCGGTTGCAAGGAAATCTGGCTAACGGCGCAGGATGCGGCTTGTTATGGCTTTGATATAGGAACGGATTTAGCCGAGCTTGTTTTGCAAATACTGTCAAAAGCAAAAGGAGATTACCGCATACGAATGGGTATGGGAAACCCGAGGCATACGCTGAACTATTCGGAGAAACTGGCTGAGGTTTACAGGGACGAAAGGGTATTTAAATTTTTGCATTTGCCGGTGCAGAGCGGGAGCGATAAAATTTTGCAGGCGATGAAACGCAAACATTCCGTTGAGGATTATAAGAAACTTGTAGATTTTTTTTATTCCAGGTTCAATGATTTTGCAATTTCCACGGATATAATAGTCGGTTTTCCGGGGGAAACTGAAGCGGATTTTCAAAAGAGTTTGGATATTGTTAAATGGAGCAAACCCACAGGCTGCAACCGAACCCGCTTTGTTCCTCGCAGAGGAACTTTTGCCGCAACCTTGCCAAATCAAATTCCGAGCACGGAAAAGTACAGACGGAGCGCGGAACTCACAAAGATTTTCACGGAAACCGCTTTGCGGAATAATTCAGAATATATCGGGAAAAAATTAAGTATTTTAATAGACGAACGTGGAAAAAGGCAGTCTTGGCTCGGCAGGGCAAACAACTACAAACCCGTTGCCGTGCGAGGCGACTACAAGATAGGCGAAAGAATAAATGCAGAGGTAAAAAACGCCGAACCATTTGCTTTAATAGGAGAAGAAATATGTCTCACCCGATGATGTGCACTACAACAATGCCTAATATGGAAAGCGCAAAAAAAATGGCATTAGAACTGGTGGAAAACCGTTTTGCCGCTTGCGTTCAACTTATGCCCATAAATTCCATTTACAGATGGAAGGGCAAAATAGAAGATGAAAGCGAGGTGCTGCTCATCTGCAAATCGCCATCTTACCACCATGAGGAGTTGGAAAAAGCGATTTTGGAACGACATCCTTATGAGCTTCCGGAAATTCTGTTTTTCAACGGTGTAGGTGCTTTTGCTCCTTATTTTGAATGGATGGAGAATTGCGTGACGAATAAGGAGGTTTGAATATGATTTCGTTTTTTGCGGTTTTTATAGGCGGCGGATTCGGTTCGCTTTGCCGCTACGCAACCGGTTTGCTTGCAAAAATGCTGTTCGGAAATGCTTTTCCGCTTGGAACTTTATTCGTGAATTTGCTGGGATGCTTTGCAATAGGTTATTTAAACGCCCGTTTTGAAAGAATATTTGCAACGCAGGAAATACGCAACCTATGCGTCGCAGGAATGCTCGGTGGCTTTACCACGTTTTCCGCCTTTGGCTTTGAAACCATGAGTCTGTTCAGGAGCGGCTCCAATACGGCTGCGATTCTAAATATTCTGTTGAACGTTGTTTTGGGAATTTTGCTGGCTTATGCGGGGTTTTGCTTGGGCAGGAAGTAAACTATGATTTCACTTTCGGTAGCTGTTTTGCTTGCTCTGTCTTTTATTTTTTCCTGTTCCTCGGATGGCGGTGCCCCTTCCCTTTCAGTTGGCTATACCGGTTCCTATGATTCGGTATCTTACGAAGGCCAAACGTATAAAACCGTGAGAATTGGAGGCCAAACTTGGTTTGCGGAGAATTTGAATTACAATGTTTCAAGCAGCAAGTGTTACGATAACTCGGATTTCAACTGTGTAAAATATGGTCGCTTGTACGATTGGTCAACAGCTATGGGTTTTGATTCAAGTTGCAATTCAAATATTTGCTCGGATCAAATAAATCGTCCTCATCGCGGTATTTGCCCTTCTGGCTGGCATATTCCGAGCAGAGCGGACTGGGATGAATTGTTCTATTATGTTGACAGCATAGGTTTCACGCCTAGCAAGTACTTAAAGGCAACGAGTGGTTGGAATAATAACGGTAATGGAACAAATGCTTATGGATTTTCGGCTCTGCCGAGCGGCTACGGCGATTTGGATGGCAGTTTCGACGGTGTTGGTTACCTCGGCTACTGGTGGACTACTGGCGGGACTAGTAGCTACGGTGCCTACTGTTGTATCATGCACTACAAAGATACCGGGGACGAATGCATAAATGACTACGCCACTAAGTCTTTCTTGTTCTCAATTCGTTGTTTGCAGGACTAGTACGAAATGCAGATAGTAAATTTCTATATTCCCCCAACACACCACACGAGGATTTTATGAAACGCACACATAACTGCGGCGAGTTGCGCAAAAGCGATGTTGGAAAGAAAGTCACCCTCTGCGGCTGGGTTGACCGGCGGCGTGATTTGGGCGGCGTTATATTCGTAGATTTGCGCGATAAATACGGCAAAACGCAGGTTGTTTTTGACCCTGCCCGCAACGCAGAGGTGCACAAAATCGCAGACACTATTAGAAACGAGTTTGTGATTCAGGCAACCGGAGAGGTGCAAATTCGCCCCGAAGGAATGGAAAACGAAAAACTTTCCACCGGTGCCATAGATGTAAAAATAGATGAACTTGTCATTTTGAATAAATCAGAAACTCCACCCCTTGCAATAAACGACCCCAAAGAGGAATGCAAAGAAAACGATGATTTGCGCTTGCGTTATCGCTACCTTGATTTGCGCCGCCCCTGGATTCAAAAAAACCTTATGCTCAAAAGCAGGTTATTGGGAGAAACACACGCATTTTTCCGCAGAAACGGATTTGAAGAAATTGAGACTCCCGTTCTCTGCAAAAGCACCCCCGAAGGTGCAAGGGATTACCTTGTGCCGAGCCGCGTAAACCCCGGCAAAGTTTACGCCTTGCCTCAAAGCCCGCAGCAATACAAGCAACTCCTGATGATAGCCGGCATGGACAGGTATTATCAAATTGCAAAATGTTTTAGAGACGAGGATTTACGTGCAGACCGCCAGCCGGAATTTACGCAGATTGACTTGGAAATGTCTTTTGTAAAACAAGAAGACGTTATGGAACTCCTAGACGGCTTTGTCAAGGAAGTTTTAGCAAGGGTTTGGGAATTTGAAGTCCCGGAAATCCCACGCATAAAATACACAGACGCAATGCTTCGCTATGGCTCCGATAAGCCGGATTTGCGTTTTGACTTGCCGATTTTTGATGTATCCGAAATAGCGGCAAGTTCCGATTTTGGGGTGTTTAAAAATGTCGTTGCAAACAGCGGCGTTGTGCGCGGCTTGGCGGCAAAGGGCTGCGTTGATTTTTCCCGCAAGCAAATAGACGACTTAACGGAGTTCGTTGGTCGCTATGGTTCAAAGGGCTTGGTGTGGATGCGCGTTAAGGACGGCGACGAAGTGGAAACCCAGGTTGCAAAATTCTTTACAAAGGAGCAGTTAAATTCGTTCAGGGATGCCATTGGCGGCAAAGCGGGAGATATGCTTTTCTTCATCGCCGGTTCGGAAAAAACCGCGGCTACGGCAATGGGCCAGCTCCGTTTGGAAATAGCCCGCATAAAGGGTTTGATGGATTCCAATGTCCGCAAGTTTGCGTGGATTACGGAATTCCCGATGTTTGAATACAGCGAATCGGAAAAACGCTATATGTCCATGCACCACCCCTTCACAAGCCCCCTACCCGAACATTTAGACATGATGCTGGGCGGCAACTTAAAAGACTGCAAAGCACAAGCCTACGATTTGGTTTTGAACGGCGTGGAAATAGGCGGTGGCTCTGTTCGTATTCACAACCCCGAAGTGCAGGAAAAGGTATTCCGTTTGCTGGGTTTAACAGAAGCACAGGTAAAGGAAAAATTCGGTTTCTTTGTTGACGCTTTTAAATTCGGCGCTCCTCCGCACGGCGGTTTGGCTCTGGGTTTGGATAGGGTAGTGGCAACGCTTGAAGGCCAGGATTCAATCCGTGATTTCATAGCATTCCCCAAGAATACGAGTGCAAGTTCGCCTATGGATCAGTGCCCCAGCGAGGTGGAGCCTGTTCAACTGTTGGAGACGCATATTTCTTTGAATGTTGCAAGATAGCAACCGTTATTGTGTAGGGGCGTTGCCTGCAACGCCCTACATTGCACACCACCCCTTTCTCATTTAATCAACGTGATCCTCCCAATTATCGGCAGGGGTTTCATTCTGCCGTTCAGGGCGTTCACTATGCCGATTATGAAAAGCACCAGCATCACGATGCTGAACAACGGCGTAATCAGACCGAAAAGGGATAAGAGACCCCAAGAACCCAAAGGCGATCGGTATATTGCTGCTGCGAACACTCGGTATAGTATTGACACGAGTATTGACGATGCTATCCACATCGCGACGTACGTTATAAACAACACCATGCCCTGGTTGGTGTGAAACATCACAAAGGGCGATCTCTTGTGGTCGCCTGTGATGATCGGAACGAAAAACAGAAAGTAGGCGATAGCCGCCATTCCTTTGTTCTGTTCCGCGTCATTTGGGTCGGCTTGCTGAAGCCCCTGATTATGAGCTTCGGTTCTCACCGTTTTTCCTGACGTGGAGGCTCCGCAAGACGGGCAAAATTTCACTCCGCCTTCTATGGGTTTTCCGCAGTTTGCGCAAAAAACGGG
>JAISSJ010000074.1 GCA_031273195.1 Candidatus Fibrimonas sp. | reverse complement strand
TGCGGACCCTGCGACCCGCTTCCGCCGCCCCCAATTTCTTTCCAATCGCCCCATGCCGAGCTAGAATTTGAAGTTCTAATCCACATTCTGCCAGCAGTTCCATTAGTTGTAGTATAATTTGAGTAGATTTGCGTAACTCTATCGCCATTCGCTAAAACAACCAGCAAAGAATTTGTGCTTCTATCCGATGATGAACCCGGAGCACCTGTGATTGAGTTGCTAGAACCGGTATGTATTCCGGTTGTCCTAGTCGTATCGCAATTAGAATACGTGCCAGTAATTAGACCGCCAGCAGAAGGCACCGCCACCCATTCCCCGTTGCTTGAATATACTCTATTGCTATTTACTATATTTATAAATAGGAGGCATTATATGTCTATAGCCATAACAACTTCGGCCAACCGTTTTTCCATGAACGGGGTTATATTCAAAGACTATATAAATTTGGATAAAGTTTTATCGGTGTCTCTGTGCAAAGACAGGTATTATAGCCGTTTTGACATGCTTTTCTATTTTTCGCTCGGCACCAGAAATGCCAGCTACACAGACGAAACTTTGCTCCGTGTAGGGCCTTTTTCAAACAATTTTTTGGAAAAAGCGGAAGGATTTATTGAGCGCATTTTCATTGAAAAAGACAAAGTTTACAACATAGAAGAGGAGTTGCTCGGCAAAGAAGAAGACAGGAAAGCTAACTTGGAAGAGGTTAAGCAAGAGGAAAGCGAATTTGCCAATCAGGCAAAAGCCATAGCCGTGGCAGCAGCAAAAAAAATGAAGGCCGAGGGCTTGCCGGTGGAGGTTATATGCAAAACGCTGGGGCTTAGCGAGGTGGAGTTTAATAAATGATCATTTATTCAGAGCCGCAATAGACACCTTCTTGACACCCGCCAAAGTGCAGGCATCTATTACCGAAACGAGTTTCCCAGTTATGGCATCTTTGTCGGCGATTAAAACCGCTTCTCGTTCCGGGTTTTTGGCTAAAATTCCTTTGAGAACATCGCTTAAGCCTGCCAAATCAACTTGACGCTCGTCTATATGGATTGTGCCGTCTCTGGTTATGGCTATCAAAATATTTTCCTTTTCAAGCTGGTTTGCGGTTTGCGCCTGCGGCTTGGTCACCTCAACTCCTGTTTCCCTTGTGAAGGTGCTTGTTACCACAAAAAATATCAGCAGAATAAATACCATGTCCATCAAAGGGCCAATATCTATGGTGGCTTCTCTTTTTGCCCTGGGCTTGAACTCCAGAAAATCTACGTCATTTGCCATGTCTTTCCGCCAGTCTGTGGTTTAGCAAAAGCAGGGGGAACGCTATTATCAACCCGCTTTGCGTTGTTATCAGTGCCTCCGAAATGCCGTCTGCCATAAGTACCGGATTTTGGTTTCCATAAACGGTTATAACCTCAAATGTTTGTACCATGCCTGTAACCGTGCCTAAAAGCCCCAAGAGAGGCGCAACCTTCGCCATTATTCCCGCCATATGCAAAGCCTTGTGCACCGGCATTATTCCAAAAAATCCGCAAAATATGTAATAAAAACCAAAAGCCCCAACCAGCAAAATGGGCAGCATAACAGGCCCGCCCGCAAAGGCAGTGCCGTAAAGCTCGTCTGTAAGGGCGTTGAGCACTAGGGTAATGTAGCAAATTTTCTCCACCAATCCGATGTAACCGGGTTCTCATCAATGGACAAAGTTTGCCCAACACGAGGGGTGAGCAGATTAACGCCTTTTTCCAACGCCTCCTTGCTCACCCTTTCAATGGGTTCCCACCAATCGTGGATAGACAAATTAAAACTGCCCCAGTGCACAGGCATCATGTACTTGCCTTTTAAATCAATATGAGCCTTTACCCCATCCTCCGGCATCAAATGGCTGCTAGGCCAGTAAATGCTGTACTGCCCGTTCTCCATAAGGTTCAGGTCAAAAGGCCCGTAGTGGTGGCCTATTTGCTTGAAGTGCATCTCATAGCTTGTGTCGCCGCTGTAGAATACCTTATGGGCGGGGCTTATAAAAACCCAAGAGGCCCATAGGGTTTTGTTCCTGTCAAAGAGGCTTCGCAAAGAAAAATGACGCGCCGGGGTACAGGCGAATTTTAGAGTTTTCCCCGATAATCCCTTGAGTATTCCCTCTTGCCACCAGGTAAATTCGTAAACCTTTGCGGAGTCTATCCCCCACTCTCGCAAAATAGCACCTACCCCAAGCGGCGCTAAAAAGAACCCAACCTTATGCTCAAGCTCGGCAATAGTTCGCCTGTCCAAATGGTCGTAGTGGTTATGGGATATAAAAACCGCATCTATAAAAGGCAGTTCCTCTGCGCTAACAGGGGCCTCTTTTTGAAAACGCCTCACGCCGAACAGGGGAACCGGAGAAATATTATTGCTCAAAACAGGGTCTATTAAAATGCGTACCCCGTCTATTTGCATAAGAAAACTGGAATGCCCCAACCAAGTTACATGCAAACCCTCCTCATTTTCGGGAAAGGCCTTTGCAATATCTACCGATTCGGCAGGCAAATACTGCGGCGGCCTGGTTATGGCCTTATTGTTGAACCGAGCTTTAAAAGCACCCTTGGCATTCACTTCTTCTGCCGGAAAGGGATTAGAGAACATTCCATCCTCAAAAACGGGTTTAACCATAAAACTCTCCTGCGCCGGTAAAAAATGGCCGAGTAGTAGTAAAAACAAGCATATATTGCTACTTGCAGGTTTCATTATAACAAAAATGTAGTAAATCGCCTTGACAATGCGGATTTTTTTTACTATATTTATATTCCCATTAACCCAAAAGGATACTAAAAATGTATTCAATAGTTGAAACAGGCGGTTTCCAATACCGAGCCGAAGTCGGAAAAACCTTAAAGGTTCCGAGCGTTGCAGAAGCGGCGGTAGGCTCTTCTTTGGAACTCAAGTCCGTATTGCTGTTCGCCGATGGCGAATTTATAAGCGTAGGCACCCCTGTCTTGGAAAACGCATCCGTTAAGGTTGAAGTTCTTTCCCACGATAAAGCCGATAAGGTTTTCACCGTCAAAAAGAAACGCCGCACTCGCTACGAGCGCCGCCACGGACATCGCCAGGGCTACACAGAGGTGCTTGTAACCGAAATCAAAGCCGCAGGCAAAGGCGCTAAAATAGACCCGCAGGTAGTGGTTCGCCAGCGCGCCCGCATTGTAGCTCTTGCAAAGCAAAAGGAGCAAGGCAAGCCCTTAACCCGCAAGGAAAAGATTGCGGCAGATCTTGCGGCAGGCAAGGAGCCAAAGCCTGTTCGCAAAAAGAAATTCCTTAAAACCGCAAGGGAGGGATAAACAATGGCACACAAGAAAGGTCAAGGTTCGGTCCGCAATGGCCGCGATTCAAAGTCAAAGCGTTTAGGCGTAAAAAAATTCGGCGGCGAAAAGGTAGTAGCCGGCAACATTTTAGTTCGCCAGCGCGGCACCAAGTTTCATAAAGGCAACAATGTAGGCATAGGCGTGGACCACACCCTGTTTGCCCTCATAGACGGCTTTGTAAAATTTGAGCATATAGATAAGAAACGGCAGAAGATTAGCGTTTACGTTAGCTAGTCGGTGTTTTCTATATTACAGCTATGTCAGTAGAAACCATTGCAGAAACGCTTTTAGAAAAGCTGAAATCCATAGCTAAAATTGAAACCGTAATCGGCGAACCCATACATTCCGGCGAATCAACTGTTGTTCCTGTTAGCCGAATATCCGTAGGAATGGGCATGGCCGGGCATACCGGCAAAGGCGATACGGCATCCAGTGGCGGCGGGCTTAGAATAGACCCGGTGGCTTTTCTGGTGCTCAAAGGTGATGATATAAAAATTCTGCCGGTGGACAAAGCTCGCTCTGCACTCTCAAAAATTGCAGACATAACGCCGGACGTAGTGGCTTTCATTTTAAACAACATTTCAAAGAAAACCAAAAATTCCCAGGAGGAAACTTCAAAATGAAACCTTTAAGGCTCTCAAGCAAGAACAAAAAAATAGCCGGAGTTTGCGGCGCATTCGCCGAGAGTTTCGACTTAGACCCAACCCTTGTACGCATAGTTTGGGTTGGCTGCGTAGTTTTTGGCGGTTTCGGGCTTTTAGCATACCTTATATGCTGGCTTGTTATTCCAAAAGAGGATTGAAAGCGATTTTCAGTACGGATGCACCACCAGCCCTAAATTCATCTGCAACCTTCTTCCCGAAATATCAAGGTCTCGCAACCGGTCGTAATGCTCGGTTATCCATCTGTGTTCGGCTTCTATCACTATTGCGGCAAAAGGCGAAAGCAAAAATCTGTGCCCTATGCCCAATCCCCACTCGTTCCATGCAAAGTCTGCGATGGAAGAATATGCCTTATTTCTCACGTATGAAACCGCTATGTAAGGACGTTCGGGCCCGATAGCGGAAAAACCTATTTGGGCGGAAAGGTCAAATCTTTTTACTTCATTTAAAGAGCCGGTTGAGCCGGTTTCCTTTTTATTGCCTGTGCTAACCCCAATCCTTGCAAAACCTATGCCGTTTATCCAAACCCCCGCAAAAGGCGTGATTCTCACTACTCCGTTGCCGTAATTACCGCTTTCAAGCAGGCCGGAACCGGTTTCCAAAACGGCACCCAGCACTACAGGCAAATTCTGCGCATATACGTTAATTAGTGCAAAAAGACAAAAAAACGGTAAAATCTCACATAAAAACGCATCTTTTTTCATTTTTGCAATTTAGAAAAGATAAATTACTATATTTATCGCATGATTTGTATTCCTAGAAAGGTAAAATTTGCAGTTTCATTTATTGCCGTATTTGCATCCTGTGTATTTGCGGGAAATGGCAGCATGAATTACTATGGTCAGTTGGGGCTTCATAAAACGCAAAGTGCGCAAACTCTGGGGCATGGCGTTTTTGGGCTGGGCGCATTTTTAGAGGGAACCGGCCTCAATGACATGGTTGAAAACAATAGAATTTGCAGCATGGAATTCGGCGAAGACTGTCTTGAGCTTGGCTCATTTATAGGTTTAAACGGTTATCCGTTTTTATCGCTTGGCCTGTCCGATTATTTTGATTTCAGCATAAGTATACCGGTTTACGGGGAGTATCTAAGGCTGGTAAGTACGAAAACAGATAATGGAAAATTTATAATGGATACCGACAACTTGAGCATTGCCGGTCAGGGAGATTTACATCTATTTACTAAAATACGTGCACCTTTTAACGAGGGATTTCCCCTTGATTTTGCTTTGATTCTAGGTGGCTCGCTCAGCACCGGCAAAACGGATGACTACGGCCGGTGGGTTCACGATCCGGCTTTTTTACCTCTTGATTCCACTTTGTCTTCGTCTTATACAAACGGGAGTGCAATATTAAAGATTGGAGCTGCCGTGACTTTTGATTTCAATAGAATGAAGGCGAAAATTCCGCTTTTGCTTCATTTAAATGGCTCATACAGAATGCCTCTTGGCGAATTCGGGCAAAACTATCCCGATGTGCCGAGTTTTTCTGCTGCCTTTGAATTGATTCCGTCTCAGTATATATCCCTTTTTGGAGAATACTACCAGGACTTTCCATCTGCTTTTCCTAAACTTGGAGGAGAAGAGGATTATGCAGGAACTTCAACTTTCACGGCCGGCACCTCCTTTCATTTGGGCAAAAAGGTGGATTTGCAACTCGGCTTTCAAATGCGGATAGGCGATGATGACAAATACATAGACAAATTAACCGCTCCCGGCGGATACACCTACAATGCCGCCTTGATTCCAAAATATATGGCATTTGGAGGCTTAACCCTTAAAATCTTTACCGTAGAACCGGAAGAAGAAGAGGAAGAAGAAGTTCGCAGTCCGGATACGGATGAAGACGGGGTTTGCGACCCTTGGGTTGCAAGAGAGAGCAGGCAGCGTGAATTTGCGCGCTATTGCTCCGGCATAGATTTGTGCCCCTACGAAGAAGGCCCTCCGGAAAATAAAGGCTGCCCGGAAGAAGAGGAGGATGGGGAAGCTCCGACTATTATATTTAACGTGGACCAGGAATCCGTTTCGGCAGGGCAAACCGTAACTTTAAGCTGGGTGGTTACCAACGCCAATGAAGTTAATATAGAAGGCTTGGGAAATGTTTCGCTTAAAGGCTCAAAGAGAGTTAAGCCTTCGGAAACAACTAAATACACCCTCACTGCCACAGGAGACGGCGGCACAAAAACGGAGACCATAGAAGTTGCTGTGGAATCTGCGCCCGGTCCCTCAATTGTATTTAACGCAAGCCCGGAGTCTATCCAAAAAGGGCAGCTTGTCACACTCACCTGGATGGTCTCCGAAGCCACCGAGGTTAACATAGAAGGCATAGGAAAGGTTTCTGCCAAGGGTACAAAGAAGGTTAAGCCTTCGGATGCCGGGGTTACAACCTTTACTCTCACCGCAACCGGAACCGGCGGCACAAAAACGGAATCCGTAGAAGTTGAGGTGTTGGGCGGGCCGCTTCCCACCATCCTGTTCAGCGCAAGCTCGGAATCCATTCAAAACGGGCAAACGCTCACATTGAATTGGCAAACAACCAATGCCACCGAAGTTAGCATAGAAGGCATAGGAAAAGTTCCTGTTAGCGGAACAAAGAAAGTAAAGCCTACCAAAAGCACTGTTTATACGTTAAAGGCTACCGGGGAAAACGGTACGCAAACGGCAACGGTGGAAGTAGAAGTTGAAGAAGCTCCGACCATTGAAGCGAAAGTCAATTTGCAGGGAGTTACATTCGGCAGCGGAAATGCAACTTTAACGCCGAATGCAAAGAAAGTTCTGGATGGCATTGCGGAGCAGCTTTTGGCAAGCCCTAATGTTAAAATTGAAATTCAGGGGCACACCGATAATGTTGGCAATCCAAAGTCAAACCAGGAACTTTCCGAACGCAGGGCAAAAGCCGTTGTAGGTTACCTCGCTCTCAAGGGTGTTAAAACGAACCGCATGAGCGCAGTTGGCTATGGACAGGATGCTCCGATAGCAGACAACAAAACCGCAGAAGGCCGTGAACTTAACCGCCGCATTGAGATGATTAGGATTGATAATTAATTTTCTAAATTATCGTCAAATTCAAAAAGTAGAGGTTCTTCATGGCTAAAAAGAAAATTGCGCTTGTGGGCGCAGGGCAAATAGGCGGTACAATGGCTCTTGTTTTGGCACAAAAACAATTGGGCGACGTTGTGCTTATAGATGTTGTGGAAGGTGTGCCTCAGGGCAAGGCTCTGGACATAATGGAAGGGCGCCTTTCAATTCACACCAGTGCAAATCTGAGCGGCTCAAACAGCTACGAAGACATTGCAGGTTCCGATGTTGTTATTGTCACGGCGGGTGTTCCTCGCAAACCCGGCATGACGCGCGATGACCTTTTGAACATAAATTACGGCATCGTTGAAAAAGTCGGCACCGCAATTAAAAACACCGCAAAGAATGCATTTGTCATAGTGGTCACCAATCCTCTTGATGCAATGGTTTACGCAATGCAAAAAATTACCGGCTTTTCTGCGAAAAAGGTAGTTGGCATGGCCGGCGTTTTGGATAGCTCCCGCCTCGCTTGCTTTGTTGCAATGGAACTCGGAGTTGCCGCAGACGATGTTCAAGCTATTGTTATGGGCGGCCACGGTCCTTCTATGGTAAGCCTCTACGAGTTTGTTTCCGTTGGCGGCATTCCGCTTCCGCAACTCATGAGCAGGGAAAAGTTTGATGAGCTTTCCAAACGCACCGCTATGGCAGGGGATGAAATTGTCGGTCTTTTGAAAACCGGCTCGGCGTTCTACAGCCCAGGTGTTTCCGCGATAAGAATGGCAGAGGCATATCTGCTCGATAAAAAGAGCGTTTTAACCTGTGCCGTGCAGCTCAACGGCCAATACGGAGTTAACGGCCTGTACTGCGGAGTCCCTGTGGTTATAGGCGAAGGCGGTATTGAAAAAATTCTTGAGGTTAAAATGACCGATGGAGAAAAAGCTGCGTTTGCAAAATCCGTGGAAGCGGTAAAAGGCAATGCGGAATGGGTAGATGCGAAAGTAAAAGGATAAATGTATTTTAGCATTTACTATATTTACGCACGAGCTTTGTAGAGGAATATCTGGAAACCGCATCTAATAAATTAGATTCTTTGGTGCTTGGCGCGTGTGAGCGCGCCGGCGTTGATTTAATTGAAAAGGATTTGTTCGGCGCGGGCAGGCGCAAAATCCTGAGGGTATTCATTGACAGGAACGGTGGAGTTAGCGTTGAGAATTGCGCAAGCGTAAGCCGTTATTTGAGCGAAGAGTTGGATAAGGAAGAAAATTTGAGTATGATAGAGGGCTCATATACCATGGAGGTTTCCTCTCCGGGTTTGGACCGCCCTCTAAAGACAAAAAGGGATTTTGAGAGAAATTTGGGTAGAAGGCTCCGCATAACGCAAAACGGCAGAATAACAAAAGG
>JAISSJ010000143.1 GCA_031273195.1 Candidatus Fibrimonas sp. | reverse complement strand
AAATATACTTTGCAAAATGCGGGAGGCAGTTCCCGGCATAACGCTTAGAACAACGGTTCTTCTTGGCTTTCCGGGCGAAAGCCATAGCGATTTTGAAGAGCTTATGAGCCTTGCGGAAGAAGTTCGCTTTGAGCATTTGGGCGGTTTTATATGGTCTCCCGAAGAGGGAACCGCTGCCATGAAATTAAAAGAGGAGAGGGTTCCGGTAGAAACTGCAAGGCTAAGGCTGGATGCTTTGATTGAGCGTCAAGAGGAGATTTCCGCAGAAAAAAACTGCGACATGATTGGGCAAACAGTGGATGTAATTATAGATAGCGTTGCAGAGGAAAGCGAGTTTCATTTTTACGGACGCACACAGGGCAACGCTTTGGAAACGGACGATGTAGCGAGAATTTTGGAAGGCAGCGGCGATGTTGGGCAGATTAGAAAGGTGAAAATTGTGGATGCCGGAGCGCATGAGGTGGATGGAGTTTTATTAACCGATGATAGATAAATCAAAAACATTATTTGAAAGAGCGGTTCAGGTTATGCCCGGCGGGGTGAACAGCCCTGTGCGTGCGTTTAAAGCTGTAGGCGGAACCCCTTTGTTTATCAACAGGGCCGAGGGTTCGAGAATTTACGATGCAGACGATAACGAATATATTGATTATGTCTCCTCGTGGGGGCCGTTGATTCTTGGGCATAACAACGCCGCAATCCGCGAGGCGGTGACAAGAGCCGCACAAAAGGGAATGAGCTTTGGCGCACCAACGGAAGCGGAAATAAAACTGGCGGAAAAAATCAGAGCCTTTGCACCTGGTATTGAAATGGTGCGGATGGTGAATTCCGGCACGGAAGCGGTGATGAGCGCACTGAGGCTCGCGCGTGCGTACACAAGGCGGTGTAAGGTAATCAAGTTTGAAGGCTGTTACCACGGTCATTCGGACAGCATGCTTGTTGAGGGCGGCGATACGCTCATCGCTTTGTATAACGATTTGGGCGGGGTTGAGGAATTATTAAAGAAAAACGACGTGGCCTGCGTTATCGTGGAACCGGTCGCTGCAAACATGGGAGTAGTCTTGCCAAAGAGAGGATTTTTGAGCGGGCTAAAAGAATTGTGCGGCGTATATGGCGTGTTGCTGGTATTTGACGAGGTGATTACCGGCTTCCGTCTAGGCAAGGGCGGCGCTCAGGAATACTACGAAGTCCGGGCTGATTTAGTCACTTACGGCCAAAGCATCGGCGGAGGAATGCCGGTAGGAGCTTACGGCG
Source organism: Candidatus Fibrimonas sp. (assembly GCA_031273195.1). Lineage (GTDB taxonomy): Bacteria > Fibrobacterota > Fibrobacteria > Fibrobacterales > Fibrobacteraceae > Fibrimonas. The sequence goes on along the minus strand of JAISSJ010000143.1, from coordinate 12,611 downwards.
GCAGAAAAGAAATCATGGAGCTTGTTGCTCCCAGCGGGCCTGTCTATCAGGCCGGGACACTTTCGGGCAATCCTGTTGCAATGGCGGCAGGGCTTGCCCAGCTTGAAGCCCTTGAAAATCAGGATGTTTACAGCCATATCAATAGGATGGGCGAAAAACTGGCCTGCGGGCTTTCTGCGATAGTGCAAAATTCCGGGTTAAAGGCCTGCGTAAACCGGATAGGCTCCCTCTCCAGCTTGTTTTTCGGAATTGAAAGCGCTGACGATTACAAGTCGGCTAAAAAAGCGGACACAGAGCTTTACGCCCGCTATTTCCATGGAATGCTGGGCGAAAAAGTTTATCTTGCGCCGTCACAATTTGAAGCGGTGTTTGTCTCCTATGCCCATACGGAGAATGATATAGACGAAACACTCGACAGGGCTGAACGGGTGATTAATTCCCTTAATTTACTACATTATCCGTAATATATGCAAAAACTGCGCCTTGCAGTCTTTTTTATTTTTGCCACCCTTTCCATGGCAAGGGCGGAGTGTTTGGATTTTGAAATTTTTATAAACGAAGTTTCTAAAGGTTGTGAAAATACAATCAACCATGCAATAACATTCGGGGAGCCATTGGCATTCAGGATTACCCCTGTAAGCGGAACTGTTAGATGGAAAACCGAAGACGACATAATTCTCGCCACTACCCCTAACTATACCCCGATTCTTCTTGAAGAAGAAGATAAAATTTTCACTTATATAGTTGAACGGAATGGGATTGCAAAAACCATAATCTTAGATTTTCAAGCCCGAAGATATACCGTTTCCTTTGACGCTCAGGGCGGCATAGTTTCGCCTTCTGCCAAAATAGTTTCACACAACAAAGCGATAGGCGCGCTCCCAACGCCAACTAGAGATGCCCATGAATTCAAGGGCTGGTTTAGTGATGCCGATGCCGGCAATGAAATAACCGAAGATTCAATCTATACGAGAATAAATGACATCACGCTCTACGCTCGCTGGGAATTTACCAAAGGCACAAGGCCAACCGCTTCAATGCTGGACTACGCAATCCCAACCGGATTAATTTACAGCGGCAGCCCCATAGATTCGCTAGCCGTAAGCCAAAAAGCAGAAGTAATCGGAACTTTTGACACTATAACCGTTTTATACAACGGGCAAAGCGCTCCACCTGCGGATGCCGGTTCTTACGCCATATCCGCATTCATAACCAAAGGCGAAGACTATGATTCCGCAACGGTTTCGCTCGGAAACCTGACCATAAGTAAGAAAAGCGTAACTTTAACGATAATTTCCGCAACGGCAAAAAATAAAACCTACGATACCACAAGTACAGCGGAGATAGCAGGTATTTCTTTTGACGAAACCCCGCTTTTCCAAAACGACAAGGTTTCCCCAAGCGATTATTCCATAAATGCGAATTTTGCTTCTGCGAATGCAGGGGAAAACATTGAAGTGAGCCTGGCGGTTAGCTGGCTGCCCAATGGCCCATTGTCTAAAAATTACATACTTTTACCGGCAAGTTTTAAAACAACCGCAAACATAATCCAGGCAACAGGTTTTTTGCAGATAAAAGCACCGGAAAAATACGAACTTTCAAACCCGGCAAAGCTTAGCGCAAACAAACCGCCTTTTGTTAAAGATGAGGATATTATCTGGGAATACAAAAGGGAAAGCGACGCCAGTTATTCTACAAAATTGCCTGATAGAGTTGGGAACTGGAAAGTTCGGGCAACGCTGCCGGAAACCGATAATTGCACAGGAGCGGCGGATTCCTTACTTTTCCTTGTGGAAAGGGACAGCGTAACGGATATAGCATTTAAAGAACCCGGCTTTAAGCCCGATACCGCTTTGAGCAGCAAACAGAAAAAATATTTTGTTGCAGGGGCAAATCTTTGCAATATAGACAGCACCAAAATTCAGATAGCGGTATTTGAACCGGAAATGGTTTTGAGCCTGAGCGATATTCCTCAAAGAGGCGAACCGGGCGAAGACGGCTTTCTTCACTATGAAATTCCTTTTAAATTCGGCAAGCCTGGCCTAGACACTCTGATTTATGCATTGCTTTCAAAAGATGGAAGTTACAGGGAAAACGATACAATCCTGATAGAAACCCCGATCCCCTTTGAATCCATAATCGGGCAAAAATGGAGAAATGTTTTATTCATAAACAATAATCCGCAAACAAACGGCGGTTATGAATTTGAAAGCTACAAATGGTTCAGAAACGAAAGGTCGGTAAGCGAAACGCAATTTTACTCCGCAGGTCCAAGCAGCGCAGATACTCTAAACCCCAAGGATATTTACAAAGTGACCATGCGCACAACAAGCGGCATGAGAATTTCAACTTGCGAAGGCAGCCCAAAAGCCAAAGCTCCCGCAAGCGCGGCAAAACCCGCATTAACAAAGCAGGTGCTTGGCATTAACGGAAAAACAGCAAAAACCGGTTCGAAAATTTACAACCTGAAAGGTTCTAAAACCGAGAACACTCCGGCGGGGGTTTATATAATTGAAGAATAAACTCCCAACTCTTATCCTTGCCTTTTTGCCCGCTTCGCTTTTTGCCCAGCCTTTTTATGAAATTGATGCGCATTACGGCTTTGGGGCTTCCGAACTTTCGTATAACAGCGTTCCCGGGTTTGCGATTTCGGTTTATCCTGTTAAGAACTTCGGATTTTCCGCAGGAATTGAATACTCATGGCGGTGGAAAATTAAAACAAGCAAGCCGAGCGTAGAAAATCCGGCTGTAGTTGACGGCGAAGGCGATTCCCTTGTTTTTAAATATTCAATAGACAAATACAGAGAAGAATTGTTCGGGCGAATTTTGCAAGTTCCGCTTTTGTTGAAATACAATAATGATTCATACTATACGACCGCAGGTGTAAAAATAGGAATGGTTCAGAAGGCAGGCACAAAAATAAGCTACGAAGGTTTAAAAACGGAGGGTTATTATCCCCGGTACGATTTAACCCTCACCGGCCCGCTTTCCCAAGGTTTCGGAAAGCAAAAAGACCGTTCTTCAAAAACAAAAATATCTTCTAAAACTCTGACCATGCTCGCTTTGGAAGGCGGAGTTAAATTAAAATTAAGCGACAATTTCACCCTGCTCGCAGGTGTTTTCGCAGACTACTCATTTAATAAGGGTTTCAAAAAGCACCTGCCATCGATAATCGAAAGAGTAGAGGTGAGCAAAGACTCGGCAAGCCTCGTGGCTAACAGCACTTGGAAATCTTGGCACCCTTGGAGCGTAGGCGCTGTTGTAAAATTCTCCTTTTCATCCGGCTCCAAAGAACTCCCAACCCCCGACCCTGAACCCCCAATTCAACCGCCACCAGAAACCGATCACAACATAACGGTAACCAGCCAACCCCCAAGCGAACTCCAAATCCTATTGTTCCCGGACTCTCTCCTGAACAGAGAAGCGGACTTTGTGTTCAACTACCCGGAAACCCAAACCATTTCAAACGATTCGCTTCATAAGGTTTTTGTTTCGCAAATAGCGGAAATTCTCAGGGCAAATCCCAAGATGCAGCTTCATTGCTTTGGCTATTCGGAAAAACTGCTCTCCGAATCCGTAGCATACGAAACCGCCTTCCAACGTGCGCTTAACATACGCTACATGCTAACCCGCTTTTACGGCATAGAAGAAAGCCGGATTTTCACCTACTCCCAAGGTTCAAAAAGCCAAGGCTACAAAAGAGCGGAATGCTATTTATTTTCTACATTACCCTAATGCCCTATAATGTTCAAGACTTGCTCACACAAATGGTAAAAATGGAATGCTCGGATTTGCATTTCTCTGTTGGAGTTCCGCCTTTGGTTCGCTTGCACGGCAAATTGCAACCGATTGGCGAAGAAAAATTAGCTCCGCAGGAAACAATGCGAATGGCTTACAGCCTTATGAACGAGATTCAGCGCAAATCTTTTGAGCAAAATAAGGAATGCGATTTTTCATTCGGAATAGCCAACCTCGCCAGGTTCCGCGCCAACGCATACCTGCAAAGGGGTTGCGTGGGGCTTGCGCTGCGTATAATTCCCATCCGCATCAGAACCTTTGAAGAACTCGGGCTGCCCAAAATCATGTCGGATTTCACAAAGCGCCCATCCGGCCTGGTGCTTGTAACAGGAGCTACGGGAAGCGGCAAATCAACAACTCTGGCCGCCATGATAGACAAGATAAACAAAGAGCGGCACGAACATATCATCACCATAGAAGACCCGATAGAATTTCTGCATTCCCATCAGAACTGCATGGTAAACCAGCGCGAAGTGGGCAACGATACCTCCAGCTTTGCCCAGGCGCTTAAAATGGCGCTGCGCCAAGACCCCGATGTTGTGCTAATAGGCGAAATGCGCGATACGGAAACAATGCGCGCCGCCCTGACCATCTCGGAAACCGGCCATTTGGCATTTGCAACCCTGCACACAAATTCAACAGTTCAAACTATAAACCGCATAATAGATGCATTCCCCAAGGGCGAGCAGCAAACCATAAGAACGCAGCTTTCATTTGTGCTTCAGGGCGTTATTTGCCAAACTCTTGTGCCAAAGCTCGGCGGCGGGCGAATTATGGCCTGTGAGATAATGAATGTTTTGCCCTCAATTCGCGCTTTGATCAGGGACGATAAGGTTCACCAAATAGAATCCATAATTGAAATCAGCCAGAAATTCGGAATGAATACCATGAACATGAGGCTCGCCGACTTGGTTATAGCCAGGCAAATAGACCGTCTTGTTGCAATGGGCAAGTCGCCGAATCCTGAGAACTTGGAAAAATTATTGCTTGAAAGAGAGTTGAGAAAAGGGAGTGCTGCGTAAATGCCTGTTTATAGATACAAAGCCGTTTCTGCCACAGGTCAGACTTTTGACGGGCAAATGGAAGCGAAAGATATTGAAGAAGCTCGCAGCATGCTTATCCGCAGGCATTTGACCATTCAAAGCCTAAAAAAGAAACCAACCGAAATAAAACTGCCAACCTTAGGCTCCGGAATAAAATCAAAGGAAATTGCCAGGTTCACAAGGCAATTCTCCGCCATGACCAATGCCGGTTTGCCTATAATTCAATCGCTTAGCATTTTGGAAGAACAGGCTGCAAATCCAACGCTCAAAAATGTTATACACAAAATCGTGCAATCCATCAACGGCGGCTCATCCCTTGCAGATGCCCTTGCCCTGCACCCGAAAGTATTTGACAGGCTTTATGTTCACATGGTTGCAGCCGGCGAAGCGGGCGGCATTCTAGACGGTATTCTGCTAAGGCTTGCCGAATACCAAGAAGCCAATGAAAGGCTAAAGAGAAAAGTGAAAAAAGCGATGACTTATCCCGCAATGATAGCCATTGTAGCCATAGTTGTAGTGATAATAATGCTCACATTCGTTATTCCGCAATTCACAAGCATATTTAGAGATGCAGGTGTTGCGCTGCCTTGGCCCACAAGAATTGTTATGAATCTCTCTGATATTATCAGGGATAATTTTTTAATATGGCTAACCGCTTTTATAGCGGTTATAGTAGGAATCCGATACCTGTTGAAAGTTCCAAAATTCCGTTTGGCATTTGACGGTTATATGCTTAGAACTCCGCTTTTCGGCGATTTGCTAACCAAATCTACCATTGCTCGCTTTTCACGCACACTTGGCACGCTTTTAAATGCAGGTGTTGCAATTACAGATGCTTTAAGCGTAACCGCTAAAACAGCGGGCAACACCAAAGTTGAACAATCCATAATGTACATACAGCGTTCGATTTCCGGTGGAAAACCCATAGCAGAACCGATGACCGAAACAAAAATTTTCCCGCCAATGGTTATTCAAATGACAGCAGTCGGCGAAAAAACCGGTGGACTTGGTAACATGCTGATTAAGGTTGCGGATTTTTTTGATGAAGAAGTTGATGCGGCAGTTGACACTTTAACATCCATGATTGAACCGCTTATCATAGTATTCTTGGGAGGATTCATAGGTTTTATACTGGTAGCAATGTATATGCCAATGTTCAGCTTGTCGGACGCAGTGCAATAAGAGGTTACTTTGGATTATATTTCTCCTATTGGGGTGTTGCGCATAGAGGTTTCCGAAAGGGGCTTGTGCGCAATAAAATTTTTGCCGCCAAAGCAAATACCCGAAATAGCTGTGCCGGAAAGGTTTAAAAATGAAAATATCCGGAATTGCCTGGCCCTTTGTGTTTCTGCCCTCAATAGCTATTTTGCCAAGCAATGGGGGGCATTTAATCAGCTCCGTTCAAAAATTCCTTTAGACTTGGAAGGCACGGTTTTTCAGAAAAAAGTTTGGGGAGCAATCTACTCCTTGCCTAATACCTATCCAATTACAAGCATAAGCTACTCGGAACTTGCGCTTTTAGCCGATAAACCCAATTCTGCCAGGGTATGCGCAAGAATTTGCGGGCAAAACTCCATTCCGATTTTAATACCATGCCACAGAATTATTGCCGCAGACGGAACGATTGGCGGCTTTTCAGCCGGCCTTTCCCGAAAATACTGGTTATTATGGCACGAAGGCGTAATGATAAAAGGTTCAAATACTTTGCTGCAACAGCCACCACAGGCGAGGTGAAACGGAATTTGCCATGTTAAACGTCAACATATGTTTGCAAAATACAACTACTGCCCTTTTGTTCAGTATTTTTTTACTATATTTAAGCTAACAAAACCAAAAGGAAGGCAATATGTCTAAAAAAGCAGCGATTAAGGAGAAAAGCACAATCTCTCCGGAAAAGGCAAAAGCGGTGGAAGCCGCAGTGGCGCAAATAGAAAAGAGCCACGGCAAGGGTGCAATTATGACTCTGGGCAAGGAACCCGTCGCAGAAATACCTGTAATATCAACCGGCTGTATTCAGTTGGATATAGCCCTTGGGGTAGGCGGTGTTCCAAGAGGAAGGGTTATTGAGATTTACGGGCCGGAATCTTCCGGCAAAACCACGCTCACTCTGCACTGCATTGCGGAGGCCCAAAAGGCAGGTGGTGTTGCGGCGTTTATAGATGCCGAACACGCCTTTGACGCAAGCTACGCCCGCAAGCTCGGAGTTGACATAGACGGCTTGCTGGTATCCCAGCCGGACACCGGCGAGCAAGCCCTTGATATATGCGAAACTCTGGTGCGTTCCGGTGCCATAGATCTTATAGTTATAGATTCCGTTGCAGCCCTTGTTCCCCAAGCGGAGATTAACGGCGAAATGGGCGACAACCATATGGGTTTGCAAGCAAGGCTTATGAGCCAGGCCCTTCGCAAATTAACCGGCTTGCTCAATAAATCAAACACCGCTTTGATTTTCATAAACCAGCTCCGCATGAAAATAGGCGTTATGTTCGGCAACCCGGAAACAACAACAGGCGGCAATGCACTCAAATTCTACGCAACTCAACGCTTGGATATTCGCCGTGTGAGCACCATAAAAGAAGGCGAAAATTCCATTGGCAACCGCACCAGGGTTAAGGTTGTGAAAAACAAGGTTGCGCCGCCTTTTACCCAATGCGAATTTGACATTCTTTACGGGCAGGGAATTTCAAGAGAGGCTTCCATATTGGATTTGGCTGTTGATTTGGAGTTCATTCAAAAAAGCGGCTCATGGTTCTCCTATAACGGCGAGAGAATAGGCCAAGGCCGCCCCAATGCCCTTCAGTATTTAAAAGAGAACGCAGAGGTTTCCAAAGAGATTGAAAAGAAAATCCGCGAGCACAAAAAAGAGATTGAGGTGTTTCAAAGTTCTTCGGGGGATGACGCTGCTGAATAGATTTTTGTTGTGCGTATCGTTTTTTGTCGGCGTGGCTTTTGCGCAAGAGCCACCCAATAAGAGTATTCTTGTGAGTGGCAAAATTCCTCCGGGCTTTTACAGGGCGGGAATTCGCTATGGAGAGGCAAAAGACGATTCTCTCTACATAAAATGGTCTCGTACGGTAAAAGCAGATACCTTTTGGGTTTATAAAGCAAACTCAAATTTAGAATACATAACGAATGCCGGCATGCGCACTGTATGGTATAACCAGCCGATGAGGTATGAAAGACGAATGGCTGCTCACCATTTAAGAGAATATATATTAGACAGCCCTCTTAGGTTCAGCTATTTGGACAGCTTGGCCAATAATAACAAACAGCAGCTTTTAGGAAAAGAGCTTCATGAATACTTTATGAGATAGCAATCATTTTTTTTTCTTCTTCTTAATTCTCACTTTACCGCGATTATCTACTTCCATTTCTCCGGTCGTTCCTTCTTGAACAACAGTCTTAGCCTTAGCAGGTGGTGGAGGGGGTGGGGCTTTAGCGGCTGGCGGAGGAGCAGCTTTGGCAGGTGGCGGCGGCGGAGTCTGTTGCCGTTGTTTTGCTTCCTTTTCTGCGGCTGCGGCTTTAGCAAATTCCTTGTATTCCTGTTTTGCCCTTTCCAACTCAGGGTCTAAAGCCACCGTTGCGGGTTTGCTTGGAGCAGGGGTGCTGCTGACGCTGCCACCGGGTTTAGGCACATTATCGTTTCTAGCATTATCCACCCACCACGCATAACCGAGCGGTTCCAGCCTGGTTTTCGCAAATGCCGTAGCTGCTGTTCTATCTTTGAAATAACCCACCCTAACCCTATAATAAGTACCGTATAGATTATTGGGATTATCGACTTTAGCATAATATGCGCGAATTCCGTTTTCCTCCATTTTTTTTACCAATTTTTTTGCAGAAGATTCGCTTGGAAAAAGTACCACTTGAATAGTATATCTGCCGGATTTTAACTGCTCGGATCCTCCGAACTCTTCAGGCTCATCAATGAATGAAGGTGCCATGCGCTTCATCTCGGAAGGAGCAGGGCTTGCTATGTTATTGCTTGGCGTGTTATTGCTCGGAGTGTTATCGCTTGGCGGCGGCAACAGTTCAACGTCATCTGTAGTTTGCGCAGTGGGCAGCGGAGGCGGCAAGGAGACCGGAATAGCCTCTTCTTCGCAAGCAAAGAAGAGAACAGAATATACAACTACAGATGCCAAAACAAAATTTCTTCTCATATAATAAACTCCGTGATTCGGGAAATATAGAAATTTCTACATTAAATTTGTGTTTCATCTGTCTGCACGGCGTTTTTCAACGTTCTTTGTCTTATTCCTTGCCGGTTTTGCGTATTCCGGCGAATATTGGCATGTGAAAAACGGGGCTGGCGCTATGAAAATATTTTCCATGCCAACCGAGCCTAGACAAGCCGCGCTTGCGGGAGCCGGCATAGCAAGCCCTAAAAATGCGGGCGAAGCCATGAGAAATCCGCTTGCTGGAGCAGTGGCAAATTCTCCTGTTTTAAGCTTTTCACGTTTGGAATTTTCAAACTTAATAGACGCAAGCAGAATTTCAATGCTGGCCGGTTCCGCTTTTGGAAATTGGCATTTAACCGCAGGAATAGAGTCGCTGAATTACGATAAAATGCAGGGTTACACTGAAGACGGTTTAACCTCCGACGGGCTTTACTTTACTGCCGGAACCATAGCTGCGCAGCTTGGAATAGCGAGAACTTTCAACTCCATGAGCGCAGGGTTAACCGCTCGCTATGCGAACCAAAACATAGATGATTACTATATGCAGGGAATTTTATTTGACGGCGGAGTTAAATACAATTTGCTGAAAAATTTTGCATTCGGAGCGGTTTTCAACAATTTGGGCTGGATATTTTCCGATGCAAAGGAAATTGCCCCTCTTTCCGTTCAAGCCGGCATAACGGCGAGTTGCGCATTGCCCCTAGGCTTTAGCGGCGCCCTTTCCGCAGACATCTACAGGCGAAACGACTCCGCCGAAGAACTCCGCACAGGCCTGGAAATCATATTCAAGGAATTATTTTCTCTACGCTTGGGCTACCCCATTTCCGGCGAAGAAAACAACGCTTTAAGTGCCGGTCTGGCGATTAAGTTGAGTTTTATAGACGTAGAATACGCTTATCAAAATCGCGCTGCTTTGGGAGCAAATCATATTTTTGGGGTGAGTTTGTATTTTTAATTTTACTATATTTAAAAAATGGACAGTAAAACACTTCAACCGTTGAAAAACGCCTATAATGTGGCTATGGGTTTTATAGAGAGCGAGGCTATGAAAAAGAAACCTAGCCCCATAGGCTCGGTTCCGTGGAAAAATTTAAAGAATGAGCTTTGCTTTTTGGACAAAAAAAAATCCGACAGGGTTATGAGCTGGCTAATAGAGAATTGGCCGCCGCACACGAGCCACTCCATGCCGTTCCTGGACGAAAGCGAAAGAAACGCCTTTGACTCCGATGCTTACCGCCTGCTGCTCCGCTCTTACAGAACCGGAATGGTTTCCGAGCGTTTTATAGAAGACATAATAGTTCGCGGCGCAGATAGTGATGGCTTGCATTTTTCAAAGGACTTTTTACACAACTGCCTGGCAAAATTCTGGGAAGATTCCATGCAGGATATTCCACAACCGTGGATTAATTAGAGTTGAGAATAAAAGTAATAGGCGGAGGTTTGGCGGGGTGCGAAGCGGCGTTGCAGTTGGCTTGCAGGGGTTTTGAAATAGACCTGTATGAGATGCGCAAAGGGACGGGAAAAACTCAGGCTCACAAAACCGGCGATTTGGCGGAATTGGTTTGCAGCAACAGCTTTAAAGGAACACAGCTTGCCAGCGCGCATGGGCTATTGAAAAACGAACTCAAAATGCTCGGTAGCTTTCTTTTGCAAGCCGCCGAGAAAGCGAGAGTTCCCGCAGGGGAATCGCTTAGCGTGGATAGAGCGCTCTTTAGCAAAGAAGTGGAGCGTTTAATAACAGAAAGCAAAAAAATAACCTTGCACCCCAAGGAATGCACCGAGCTTGCTACCCAGGCTCCAACGCTTGTAGCCGCAGGGCCGCTTTGCAGCGAGGCTTTGGCTGCGCAAATAAAGGAATTAACAGGCGGCGAATTCTTGCGCTTTTTTGATGCCATAGCCCCGGTTATAGATAGCGATTCCATAGATTACTCCCAAGCATTCGCCATGAACCGCCGTGAAAAGGGCGAAACCGCCGATTTTATAAACTGCCCCCTTGACAAGGAAACCTATTTGGAATTCGTAAAAAGGCTGCAAGAAGCGGACAGCGTAGAAGAAAAACCTTTTGAAAAAAAGGAATTGTTTGAAGGCTGCCTGCCGATTGAGGAAATGGCCCGCCGAGGAACGGATACCCTGCGCTTTGGCCCCATGCGCCCCGTTGGGCTTGGCAAACACTACGCTATTATACAACTCCGTGCGGAAAATGCCCAAAAAACGCTTTACAACATGGTGGGCTTCCAAACGAGGCTCAAATGGAACACCCAAAAGGAAATTTTCAGGCTGGTGCCCGCCCTAAAAAACGCCGAATTCGCCCGCCTAGGCTCCATGCACCGCAACACCTTCATAAAAAGCCCAAAACTGCTTGACAACTCCCTAAAACTAGCCACTCCCCATTCCCCACTCCCTACTCCCCACTCCCTACTCCCCACTCCCCTATACTTCGCCGGCCAAATAACCGGAGCCGAAGGCTACACGGAAGCCATAGCTACAGGCTGGTATGCCGCATGGAATATGGCGAATTCATTGCAAAACAAGGCTTTTGAGCCTCTACCGCATGGTACATGCATAAGAGCATTGATAGAAGCCATAACCTCCCCCAAAGAAGACTTTCAGCCCATGAATTTCAATTTCGGGCTGCTGCCCCGCCCAGAAAACTTGCGCAAAAGTGAAAAAAAACTTTTTTTAATTGAACAAAGTCAAAAAAATTTAATTATATTTATATAATGCTACCGGAAGAATTATACCCATTTTTACGAAAACATAAAAACAAGGTTTTCATATACGCTTGGGAATATTTCACAAGGCGCATTCATGATGAATTGGTGCGCTCCGTTATTGAAGAGTCTCCTTTTTTTTACGTGGAAATAAACTTTGGCATTATCCAAAAAGAATTGCATAGCGATAATGACCGTTCAATTTTTTGGGAAGCATTTTTTGATATACTTTCAACGCAAAAAAGGTATAGCGATTTGTGCGGTTTTTTAAAAAATGACGAAGGAGTAGCATTTTTATTCTTAAATTCGGTTCTAAACACCAAAGACAGCAATCCGGCATGGAATAGATTTTGCACCGAAATAGAAGCCAGAACTTTTTTTGACATGCGAAAATGGAATGGAATAATTTATGCGGAATACCCACCCAAGGAGTTTTTTGTAACTGACCAGCAAGCATGAAAATCTTATTAATTTCTTCTGTTTATCCGCGTTTTAAAACTGACCAAGAGGTTCCCTGGTTGCGCACTTCCGTTTCGTTTTTGAAAAATGCCGGATGTGAAATTGCCGTTGTTGCTCCTTCGCACAAGGGGCTTAAAAGCCACGAGATAGACGGAGTTAAAGTACACAGGTTCAGGTACGCCCCGGCAAAACTGGAATTTTTAACGCACGATGAAGGCGCACCGTCTAAAATGGCAAAAAATCCATTATTGCAGCTTTTGGCTATTCCTTATATAATCATCGGTTCGTTTTTTACGCTCAAAATATGCCTGAAATTCAAACCGCAAATAATACATGTTCACTGGCCTTTTCCGCACGGATTTATGGCTTTCTTTGCAAAAATATTTTATAAGGCCCCTGTGATTTTGAATTTTTACGGAGCG
>JAISSJ010000137.1 GCA_031273195.1 Candidatus Fibrimonas sp. | reverse complement strand
TAGCGATACCTATTTAACTCAAACTTTAAAAGAATTGTGCCATGCTCAGAAGCACAATGAGTTGAGCGTTCTTATGCTTGCCAACATATTCAGCACAATTGAATCTTTTACCGAATCTGTATATAAAAATACATTGGCAACACCCGCAAGCTCCCCCTAGGCCTAGGTTCTAGGGTCGCCACAGTGTTCTCCAAAAGAATAAAATTTATTGTTCTACTCTTCACCCGGAGCAGCCGGAAGCTTGAAATTATCATCCAAAATCGCCCCCTGCCCAGTGCTAAGAGCCTCCTTTTGCAAAGCCGAGCCTTGAGAAATGGTAGCCTGCCTGGTTGCCATAATTCCCAGTGCCAAAACTACCGCAAACAAGGCCAAAGCCACATAACGGGTTAGCTTTTGAATAAAGGTCGCCGCGCCTGCCGTTGAAAACGCAGACTGCGCCGTCATTCCGCCAAGCCCGGCTAAGCCGCCCATTTTATCGTTTTGCACAAGAACCAGCAATATCAGCAAAACGCACAATGCCACATGCGCAACAATCAGAATCCAAAAAAAGGTACCCATATTAACTTTTCTCCGCTGCTTCAATTATAGAAAAAAACGAATCGGATTTCAAGGCTGCGCCGCCAATTAAGCCGCCATCTATGTCTTTTTGAGACAAAAGACCCGCCGCATTGTCCGGTTTCATGCTCCCGCCATACTGAATTCGCAAAGCCTCCGCTACGGACTCGCCGTATAGCTTGGCAACCAAAGAGCGAACATATTTTTGAGCCTCCTGCGCCTGCTCGTCCGTGGCTACTACACCTGTACCTATGGCCCAAACCGGTTCGTAGGCTATAACGGTTTTAAGGGCATCTTCTTTGGAAATGTCCTTGTAGGCACCATCAACCTGCGCCGTTAAAACGCTTTCCAGCTTGCCGCCTTTCCTCTCATCCAGGGTCTCTCCAACGCAAATTATGGGCTTTAAGCCTGCGCTTAAAACCTTTTTTGCCTTTAGATTGACCGTTTCGTCGGTCTCGTGGAAATACTGCCTTTGCTCGGAATGCCCTATTATGACATACTCCGCGCCTATTTCCTTGACCATATCCACAGAGACCTTGCCCGTATAGGCGCCCTGGTCCTTCCAGTGAATGTCCTGAACGGCAAGCTTTACGTTGCTGCCCTTGATTATATCCGCAACTTTTGCCGCTGCCAGATACGTAGGGGCTATAACCACTTCCGTCTTTGAAATGCCTTTGGTTTTTGCAACAATTTCCTTTGCAAGAGCAATGCTCTCCGCAACGGTTTTGTTCATCTTCCAATTTCCGGCTATTATGTAAGAACGCATATCATTACTCCTATTTTAAACCTGAGTTACCTCTATTTGTTGTGCCTTGTCCTGGAGAACCAAATACTCCACGACCTTGCGCAAATCGTTGCTTAAATTGAGCAGGGTTTTCATTGAATCTTTTGCATCTACTAAAGTATGCGCAATGGCGGAATGGGCTTCTTCCACTTTTTTTGACTTCAATGAAAATTCGTCCATTCTAACCCTTACCTGCTTGGCATGTTCGTTCATGGTGTCTGTGGCTATAAAAACTTCATCCACATTGCGATACGCCTCATTGATGTCGCTGGACACATGCTTTACGCTTGAATTTATGTATTGCGAGCTTGAATTTATTTCCGCTATGCGGCCAACCATGCCGACTATGGAATCCTTTAGCTCCAAAGCATCCGATGATATTTCCTTTGAAAGATTTTTGCGCTCTTCAACAACCGAAGCAAGCGGAACAATTTGATTGTCTCGCAAATCTGCAAACTGTATTTGAATGGACATTATCTGATGGTAAAGCCCTTCAACTATTTCACACATGTTTTTTACGGCTTCCGAAGATTCCTTTCTGTCCTGGTCGGATTTTTCAGTTGTACCGGTTATCAAACGGACGCATTGAGTTGTGTATTTGCGGAATTCGCCGATACTCCCGGCCATTTTTTCAAATCCGTTTTGCAATTCCGTCGCAAACACGCTGATATTGTTTATCTTGCTGAGCTCCGATGAACTTGCAACTTCAATATCGTTCACGGCCTGCGTTACAGACATAACGTTGTGCTGCACGCTGCTGGATTTCTCATTGAGGTCTTTCATAGCCTCGCTCATTTGAGAAATGGAAGATTTTATATCCGTTGTATTTTCGGCAACGTGCGAAGACAGCCTTTTCAAGCCATCCAGATTTATGTTTATTTCTTCTATGCCTTTAGCCATGCTTTTCACATTATCAACAACTTCTTCGGAAGAACCTTTCATTTCCGCCGTACGTTGCCCAACCAGCTTGGCATCGAAATCCACTATGTCCAGCATATCCGCGCATGCGCCGCTTAAACTGGAAACCCCATCTGCGCTCACACGCACATTGTCAATAAAAGAACCCACGTTGCGAACCAAGGAGTTAAGGTCATCGGCTAGGCCTCTAAGCTCCGACTGCGATTTTGCGTTTATGTTGAAATCTTCAAAGCGAATGCCCTCATTTGCCAAACGGTGTATGTAATTGGACAAGCTGCGCAAAGGAACCACAAAAGAATTCATCTGCCTGAAAACCATAAACAAACCTATTAAAAACGATATCAGCATTATGCCCAGCAAATTTCCCATCAGGTTCAGGCGGTTATCGTTGAAATTTTTAGAAAAGATCTCTGTTGCCTTGACAAGATTATCCGTGTAACCTCCCGTTGCCACAATCCAGTCCCAGTCTTCAATGTAAATACCTTTTGCCATTCTCTCAATCGGAGGGCAGCTTAAGCACGGTTTTGAGTATGTAAAGGTGACGGATGTATCGCTTTCGTCATCGCTCTTATAAGCGTTTTCCGTTATTTCCTTCACAAATTTTTTGCCTTTTATATCTTCCGTTTCAAGCACATTTGCGTTTTGCGGTATAAAGCGGCCAATCGTATCTCTGAACAAAATAGCGTTTCCGGTTTTTGCGTCAAAAATAAAATAAAAGCCGTGGTGTTTTTTGTCGCTGCTCCAATTGGTTTCCCTTAAAAAATCCAGGACCTTGTTCTGGTAGGCAGTTGTGCTGTCCGGGTATTGTTTGGATAGAGCTACGTATGGGTATATTACCGAGCGGGCAAAACCGAGCCAGGTTTCTATGGAATTATCTTCGCTTTTCCGCAATATTTCATTAAATTTGGCAATGTTTTCGGAATCCGAGCTTTTTATCATGGAATACACCAACAAGCCATTTATCAAGGCAAAGAGCAGCAACACTGCCAACATGGATAAAATCATTCGTTGATAAAAACTCATGCAGGGGTAATATAGAAAATGCGAGTTAACTATATTACTCTCCAATGCAATCCAAACTCGCCTTTATAAAACGAACCCTGGACGAATTATATCCCAATCCGCCTATACCTCTTAACCACACAGACGCTTTTTCCTTTTTGGTGGCGGTTATGCTTTCCGCCCAGTGCAAGGACTCCGTTGTGAACACGGTTACGCCAAAGCTCATGGCGGTTGCCCCAACCCCCCAAATAATGGCGAAATTGCCGGAGGAGAAAATTTATTCCTTAATCAAGCTATGCGGGCTGGCTAAAAACAAAAGCCGGTTTTTAAAGGAATTGTCAAGGATAATAGTAGAAAAACACGGCGGCAAAGTGCCGAATACATTTGAGGAATTAGAAGCGTTGCCGGGCGTTGGGCACAAGACGGCAAGTGTTGTGATGTCTCAAATTTTCAACGTTCCCGCCTTCCCTGTAGATACCCACATACACAGGCTTGCTAAGAGATGGGGGTTAAGCGACGGTTCTTCCGTTTTGCAAACGGAAAAAGACCTTAAAGCTGTATTCCCAAAAAAAGAATGGCAGCGCAGGCATTTGCAGTTCATTTACTACGGCCGTGAATTTTGCCCCGCAAGGGGACATGATTTGAAAAAGTGCGTGATATGCGCATCTTCTGCTTGCGAAAAATCTTCCATTTAGGTTCACCATTCCGGAAAAACAGAGAATGGGGAATAATAGGGCATAATGGCTCCTACTCTGCCAATTGGATTATTGTGAAGCCCGTATCGGAGATATCGCAGCCTCCGCCTCCTCTAAAAGATACATATTCACTCCTTTCTTTTCCCGTTTCGTTTTTATTTACGGAAATTAACAATGAAGTTCTGCTAGTTATCGTTACTTTATACCAAGAACATTCCTTTTTCATTATAAACGGTCCAGAAAAGACAT
This sequence comes from Candidatus Fibrimonas sp., assembly GCA_031273195.1. Taxonomy (GTDB): domain Bacteria; phylum Fibrobacterota; class Fibrobacteria; order Fibrobacterales; family Fibrobacteraceae; genus Fibrimonas. The sequence continues at coordinate 1,095 of JAISSJ010000137.1, read as the reverse complement.
CATAACAATAATTGTTTTTGCAATAATCGCTTTCTCCCTTTATTGGCGTACCGTTCTCATCGTAAATTAGGCCGTTCTCATCAAAAATATAGAAACGGCCTGCACTAATGTATTCGCATTCTTCAGTATCAGGCCCTTCTGAAAGTCCATAAACGCCTACAATCAGACTATCAACTCCTCCTTGTTCGTCAAAGTAAAAATGTAACTCGTCGTCGAATGAAAATGTTCGGCAACGGATGGGTTGCTCGCTGCTTGAAGAGATTTCAATCGAACTGCTTGATGTAACGCTTGAACTGCTATTCAAGCTAATAGCAGAACCAGATGATAAATCGTCTAGCTTGCTATTGGTTCCGACATCGCAAGCATAAAAAGCTATGCAGAAAAACAGCGGCAAATATTTCATAAGCACCTCCTGTGGCTCCTACTCTGCCAATTGGATTATTGTGAAGCCTGTGCTGCCGCATTCAAATGATGTTTGCAAAGGCACATATATACTCCTTTCTTTTCCTGTCTCATTTTTATCCACCGAAACTAATAATGATTCTTTGCTCGTATGGGCCACGTTATACCAAGAACATTCTATTTTCGTTATGGGACCATCTGTGCTAGTATATAAAACACCCGGAAATTCATAGCAATAATTATTTTCGCAAGAATCATCTCGCACTGTTATCCAAGCAGCTTTTTCATAGCAGTAATTATCTTTGCAATAATCATTTTCTACTGATATTATATTACCATAGATTTCATGACAATAATTATTTTCGCAAAAATCATTTAGTACTGATATTGGCACATCTTTTTTTATAAAACTAAAATCCGCTATAGTAGGTTTGCATTCTTCATTATAACGCCCGTGTCCAAGTGGCGGCAAAACAGTGTCCATTAAAACTACGCAATCAAATCCGCCGTGCTTACGAAAATATAGCGTGTCTTTTGATAATATTTGCGGACACTTACCCTCAATGAGGTCATCGCTTGAACTGCTTGGCACAAGGCTTGGGCAATTGGGCATAGTTGTTGATGCATATGCAACAACTTTATCTACGACACCAACATTATTATCTACGTTGGTATTGCAGGCGTAAAAAATGA
>JAISSJ010000059.1 GCA_031273195.1 Candidatus Fibrimonas sp. | reverse complement strand
ACCATTATTATCGTTGGAACCGGCTTGGCCGGAGCCTCCGCTGCAGCCTCCCTGGGCGAGCTTGGCTACAACGTGAAATCGTTCTGCATTCAAGACAGCCCGCGCCGCGCCCACTCCATTGCGGCTCAAGGCGGCATAAATGCAGCGCACAATTTCCCCAACGATGGCGAGTCTATTTACCGCCTCTTTTACGACACCGTTAAAGGCGGCGACTTCCGTGCTCGCGAGGCAAACGTTCATCGTTTGGCAGAGTGTTCAAACTTGATAATAAACCACTGCGTAGCGCAAGGCGTTCCCTTTGGCCGTGAATACGGCGGCCTTTTGGACAACCGGTCATTTGGCGGAGCGCAGGTTAGCCGTACTTTTTACGCACGTGGCCAAACGGGCCAGCAGCTCCTGCTCGGCGCATATCAATCCATGATGCGCCAAGTTGCAAAGGGTGCTGTTAAAATGTTCCCTCGCCGCGAAATGCTGGACGTGGTTTTGGTAGGCGGCAGGGCCAGAGGCATTGTGGTTCGCAATTTGATTACAGGCGAGCTTGAATGCCACGAAGCGGATGCTGTTTGCCTTGCAACCGGTGGCTACGGAAATGTGTTTTATCTTTCCACAAATGCAAAAGGCTCAAATGTGGGTGCCGCATGGCGCGCTCATAAAAAAGGAGCTTTGTTCGCAAATCCCTGCTACACACAGATTCACCCCACCTGTATTCCGGTAACCGGAGACCATCAGAGCAAGCTCACACTTATGTCCGAGTCTTTGCGCAACGATGGCCGTGTGTGGGTTCCTCGCCAAAAAGGCGACCCTCGCAAACCGAGCGACATTCCCGAAGCGGAACGTTACTATTACTTGGAGGAGAAATATCCCAGCTTTGGAAACTTGGTGCCTAGAGATGTTGCGAGCCGCAATGCAAAGATGGTTTGCGATAACGGTCTTGGCGTTGGCTCTTCCAAACGCGCCGTATATTTGGATTTCGGGGATGCCATCAAGCGCATAGGCGAAAGCGGAGTAAGCGCGAAATACGGAAATTTGTTCCAGATGTACGAGAAAATAACAGACGAAAACCCCTACAGAACCCCGATGCGAATCTACCCCGCTTCTCATTACACAATGGGCGGATTGTGGGTGGACTACAATTTGCAAAGCACAATTCCGGGCTGTTTTGTTTTGGGCGAGGCAAACTTCTCCGACCACGGCGCAAATCGCCTGGGCGCCTCTGCCCTTATGCAGGGCCTTGCAGACGGTTACTTTGTTATTCCATACACCATTGGCGGTTACTTTGCAGGTGAAAAACTGGATAAGGTAACCAATAGCCAAACAGAGTTTGTGGATGCGGCAAAAAGCTCAAAAGCTGTTATTGACCGCTTGCTCTCCATCAACGGCAAAAAAACGGTCTCCGAGTTCCACAGGGAGCTTGGGCACATCGCATGGGAGGACGTCGGCATGGGGCGCAACAAAGCCGGTCTTGAAAAGGCGATTTCCACAATTCCAAGCCTGCGCGAAGAGTTCTGGAAAAACGTAAAGGTTCTTGGCGACAACGCCTCCTTTAACCAAAGCCTGGAAAATGCCCTGCGTGTTGCGGATTTTCTGGAATTCGGCGAATTGCTGGCAAGGGATGCCCTTTACAGGGAAGAGTCCTGCGGCGGTCATTTCCGAGAGGAGCACCAAACCCCCGACAACGAGGCAAAACGTGATGATGATAAGTTCTGCCATGTTGCAGCTTGGGAATGGAAGGGCGATAATCAGCCACACGAGCTTAACAAAGAGGAATTGGAGTTTGAAAATGTACACCTTATGACAAGGAGCTACAAATGAGCGGAAATATGAATCTCACTATAAAAGCATGGCGGCAAAAAAACGCCCAGGCAAGAGGCGGTTTTGAAACCATTAAACTGTCTAACATTTCCCCGGACATGTCTTTTTTGGAAATGCTGGATGTTATGAACGAACAACTAATAAAAGAGGGCAAAGAAGCCTTTGCCTTTGACCACGATTGCCGAGAAGGCATTTGTGGAATGTGTTCGCTGGTAATCAACGGTTTGCCGCACGGCCCCGACAGCCTCGTCACCACCTGCCAACTGCATATGCGCAAGTTCAAGGACGGCGACACCATAGTTATAGAGCCTTGGCGCAGCGCGGCTTTCCCCGTAATCAGGGATTGCGCGGTGGACAGAGGAGCCTTTGACCGCATTATCCAGGCGGGCGGTTTTGTGAGCATAAACACCGGCAATGCACCGCCGGCAAACACGCTCCCCGTTCCCAAAGCGGATGCGGACAGGGCCTTTGACGCCGCAGCCTGCATAGGTTGCGGGGCCTGCGTAGCGGCTTGCAAAAACGCTTCTGCCATGCTCTTTGTTTCTGCAAAGGTAAGCCATCTCGCTTATTTGCCACAGGGCAAGCCTGAAAAGCAAAAGAGGGTTTTGGCCATGGTTGAGCAGATGGACAAAGAGGGTTTTGGAAACTGCACAAACCTTTTCGAGTGCGAAGCCGCATGTCCAAAGGGAATTACGGTTGAGTTCATAGCAAAAATGAACCGTGAATACATGTGCGCCACAGTACTCTATGCGGAAAAGGTGTATTCAACGGAAGCGTGAGAAAAATGGTTGAAGAGAGGATAAAATGGAAATAGTTCTCGTGCTCTTAGTGGTTGCTCTTGTCGGATTTGGGTTAAGCTCTGGTTCGAGTTCCGGCTCTTCATCCCGTGGTGGCAGGGCAAAAGAGACTGTTGTTATTCAACCTACCCAGCCTCCGCCTCCACAGGTTATTTATCAGCAAGCACCCCCACCGCCGCCACAAGCGGCACCACCACCACCGCAATCACAACCACCGCCACCACCTGCGCCTGAGAGTGTCAAAAAAAATCCGGAGCCTAAACCGCAAAGCGCAATTAAAACTTTTGCGGTAAAAAGCTATTCAAAAATTGATGCGGATAATAAAAAAGGAAAGGGGGAATATTTAAGTTCTCTTGTAACCCTTATGGAAAGCGAAGGCATTCCAAAGGCGGAGGCTCTTGTGCTTATTAAACAGGCTCTTAGAAAAGCAAATGGGAATGCGGAAATGTTTGGAGAGCAAATAGAAAAATTCATGGAATGATTTCTTTTGACAATCCCGTTTTTATCGGCGCTTTTTGTTATTCTAACCTCTCCGTATCCCGAAAATCCGGCATCTGCGCTCGGACATGTTCTCTTGCTTGAGGCGGATTCCTCAAAACCTTACCCGCTTTGGAATACGGTAGGCTACATGGCAGATATAAGTGACGCAAACAGGTTCACCTATACAAAAAAAGGTGTATTCGGCGGTTTTCCTGCGTACTATGAAATTATCCCCTTTTATGACAAAATAGAGCAGTATTCGGATATTGAGAATAGAGATTTATGGTTGTATCCGCTGTGGATTTCCGATGAAGAACTAAAACGTTTTAAAGACACGCTTTCTATTTGGGCAGAGCAGGAATACCCATATATGTTTTTCAATCTAAATTGCGTTGACGGAATATATAATATTTTGAAAAAAACTCTGGACTCCATTCCGGAAGCACCACCTGTTTTAACTCCGCAAAATTTCGTAGAATTATTGGGAAAAGGTGGCAGACTGGGCAATCCCGTGCATTTTCGCAGCGGCGACAGCATAAGCCCGGAATATTCAAAATACAATTTACCGCACAAATATAACCGTTTTGATTTCGGAATCGGTTTTGAAAGCGAGTTTTATTTTCAGTTTAATTTTATGCCGTTATTGCATAGTTTAAAAGACCGTTCGTTTTTCTATACACCGTTCATTGAATTTGAAATACTTTCTTTGAACATGAATTTCAACAGAGAAAATTTCAAAATCAAAAAATTCTGGCTTCTGAAAATGCAATCGCTTTCTCCGCAGGAATCCATCTCCTGGCTGTTCAACGTGGGCAGGTTTCCGAGAAACATAGATATGGGAATCGGGCAAAGCTTTGAGATGACCAGTTCTGTTTATGCAGGTTTTTTAATCAGGAATTCGCTCATCCAAAAAAGCGAAAGATTCAAAAACTTAACCGGAGCGAGAATATTTTTCGGCAGTTTTTCTTCAAGAATCTGGAGATGGGGCTTATATTGCGAACATTTATACGATTTTACGGAAATAGTTCAAATTATATCCATAAATTCCTGGCTTGGTTTTGACATATCGCAAAATTTAAGTATATTCGCCGAAAGCAAATGGAGCAGCAAAAACGAAAATTCCATTGATATAATGAGCAGGTTTTATTTTTAATTTACTATATTTGCCTTGGATATAGAACCAAATTTAGGAGAAAAAATATGCCTGGAAAGTACATTTTGATCGGCGTTCCAAATAGCGGCAAATCAACTATCGGCAAGCGGGCGGCAGAAAAATTGCAAATACCGTTTTATGATACGGATAAACTGGCTTACGAAAGGTTGAATTTAGATGACCCTGCGGAATTGTTCCTGCCGAGCAATGTTATGCGGTTTGTGAATGAAAAGTCTAAGGTTCTGGCCGAATTTGCGGAATTTGACGGTTCCGCCATAATTGAAATCTGGGCTGAAAGCGCTCTGAATCCTCTAGACGCCGAGGTTATGAAAAAGACAGGGACGATAATTTACATTAAGCGAGAAATAAAAGATGCGATTGCAGAAGTAAAGAAAAGTAGCCGGATGGTTTTACGCGACGAGACCACTGGCAAAGAGGTACATGCTCAGTCGGAACTATTAAACTTCTACGCAAAAGAACTCCACCATCTTGAAGCATTGGCAAATTTGACGCTGGAAAACAACGGAAGTCTGGACGAGGCAGTAGAAAAGCTGGTGGCCATGATACTATAGACTTATACCTTCTCCTTTACCACTGTTAAAATTTGCTCCACAATTTCAAGCGGAGTTTTTTTGCCGGTATCAATAACCAAATCATAGTTATTTCCATCTGCAAAATCAACTCCGAATGTTTCAATAAATCTGTGCTTCATATCTTCGTTTCGTTTTTTTACACTTTCAAAATCCAGTTGCTCCATCTTTCTGTTAGCTTTGGAAAGACGCTCAAAGGCTTCTGCTTCGGAAAGTTCAAAAAGAATATTAAAGGATTTTTCTACAAAATGAAAACCCAAGCGAAAATCGGCCACAAAGTTATCCTTGCTGTTGCAAATATCTCGGAACTTGAAATTTACAAAATCATCAAGAGCAGGCTCCTCTTTGCATTTTGCCTGAAACTCGTTTATGCTCATTCCATACTTTTCTTCAGCAAATTTTCTGGCAAAATTGCCAACGGATAAAAACTCATAGTTTAATTTTTCCGCAAGCATTTTCCCAACGGTAGATTTGCCTGTTCCTGCGTAGCCGCTTATGGTTATTTTAGCCATTTGAAGCACCTCCTTGATTGTATCTGCTCATAAACTTTTCCTTGCTAAAAGGAATTTGCGAAAGGGCATATTTTATACCAACCTTATGAATCGGTTCGCTGTATATGTAATCGTATTCGTTTCCGTTCTGAAAAAAACGCCCTTGTGGGTCTATCATCAGGTAGCTTTGAATAATATCGCTTTTATTTTCAATAACTTTGTTCTCAAATTTGAGAAATTTTTCATTTATACTCAAAAACCTCTCAAATTGCTCATCTGTAATACCTTTTTTATCTTTAAAAGGCAACTGACGCAAAATTTTAAGCCTGTCCGGCTCAAATGCTTGTAACTGCTCTACAATGTTTGTGTTGTAGTTATATTCGCTGACTACAATGTTGAATTTAAGTTTGATTTTTGGGTAATTCCACCTTATTTCCTTAACAAGGCCGGTTAGCTTTTGCTCCGACAGATAGCTTTCCCTAGAACAACGCCCTATGCTTTTGCAAATATTTTCGTCTAGGCTATCTATTGAAATACCTGCAATATCCAAATATTTAAATATTTCCAGATTATATTCAAGCAAAAAACCATTAGTTATTAAAGAAGTTTCAAAACCTAGCTCTTTTGCACGTTTAACTATTTCTACGAATTTTTTACCCAGAATCAAAGGTTCCCCGCCGGCAAAATTCACACGTACAGAGGCGATATCTTCACCTATAAATTCACTGATGGCTTCTTTTTGCGACAGATTTGCGAGAATTTTCTCCAATTTCTCGTAATCCCCACAAATCTCCGTTGCTTTATCCCATTTTGCAAAGCAAAATTCGCAGGAATAATTGCAACGCTCGGTAATGTGCCAGTTATAGACGATTTGCATTTTTGCTCCTTGGGTTTCACCCCTTTAAAAGTTTAACAAGAATAAAAATTGAAATAATGTGGGCATTTCTGGTAAACCATTGGGCGACATTTTTAATAATTCTTATATTTTTTTTGCTATATTTTGCTAATGCGGTCAAAATTTTCTTTTTTCAGCAAAGTAATAGAAAAAATTGCAAAAATTGAAGAAGGTATCTACCCGAAAATAGAAGAATTTTCAGATTCTGCAAAGGAAAAAATACAGGAAACAAAGGAGAATCTCGCTCCGAAAATTGCTGAATTTAAAGAAAAAACCAAGGAAACCGCAAATCAAGCGAAGGAAAAAATGCGAGAAACAAAGGAAAACCTCGTTCCGAAAGCCACTGAATTTAAAGAAAAAACCAAAGAAATGGCAAGACGGGCAGTGAAATTTGTATTAGCAACAATATGCGCAATTACGCTTTTTATGATAGTAATTTTTTCAAACGGCAGAGATTTATATGTAATTTCCATCGGGGTACCTGCATATAATGAGTATAATCGTTTCAAAGATATAGAGTCCTGCGAAGAAGATGCCGAGAAAATATCAAGTTTGCTCAAGAAATCAAGCGAAGAACTGTTTGGCCGCGTTGAAATTAGAACCATAGCCCAGTACAGCAAAGCAACAAAACATAAAATTTTAGGGACGATTAACGATGTATATGAAAAAGCCAAAAAAAACGACGTGATACTTATCTATTTTTCCGGACATGGCATAACAGCAAAAAATGAAGATTATTTCCTGTTGCCGTTTGACTCAAAATATAATGATATTCCCAAAACAGGAATAAAACCCCGAAAATTAGTTGGAAATAAGGACATAAAAACTATTATTTGGATAGATGCCTGTTATTCCGGAATGGCGGCAAAAACTTTAGCTTACGAAAAGGTAAATTTACTGGTTTCTTCCAAGGCCGACAATCCTTCGTATTGCAAAGTTAATGACAGAAGCATTTTTACAAGGGAAATTTTAGAAGGCTTAGAGAACTGCGAAGCCGATTATAACGAAGACGGAAAGGTGAGCTTGGAGGAGCTGGCACGATATGTTGGACCTGATAAAAATCCCCTTAAAAAATTTCAAGATTTAAATCTGGTAAAATGCAACAAATAAAAATGTACTAAAGATTTCTGAACTTTTTTTCGCCTTTGGTTTCTAAAATTTCGCATACCTCAGAGTATTCATAAATTTTGTTGAGAAAGCAGAACCTTATCATCAAGTCTCGTTTTGAATTTGTCGCCAGGCTCCAACCGGCAGAGGCGAGTAATTTTTCCATATCGCTTACGCATAGCTCAAGGGCCAAAGCATAAGAAACAGCACTGTCTTTTGAAGGTCTGTCTTTTGAAAATTGTTTATGGTAAGTTTGCTTTGATATATTGGCTTTTTTATACAGCGAAACATTATTTAGTTTTTCTTTTCCCGTTTTATTGTATTTTTCTATCATTTCTGCAAGAACTTCCATAAAGCTCTTTCTGTTTTCCTTTGCATAATTTTCCGCTTCTTCGTATTCTTTCGGCAATCCTTTTGCTATAACGGAATTGTCTTCAATATAATTTTGCAAAACGAACAGGTCCAATTCCTGCAAGAATACGGGGTCTAAAGACGCTTTTTCCATAACAACTCCTTATTTTTACCTCAAAATATAGAAAACGACAATGATGGTTTGGCCAATAGCTAGAATAGGCATAAACTGCCGGATTCAATCATGAACGCAACGAATAGAGAACAAAAAGTCACTATAGATGAATTCTCCGCCTAAAATACCATTACCGGATCCAATGCCAAAATAATAGATATATACATTGTGCTCTGTGGCAGACCACCAATGACCGTATTTTCCGGCATAGTCGTAGAAACCGGCACCGTGATAATTACCGAAACCGCCCGGAAGAGCTGAAAAACCAAAAGCATCCGTACCGTTGCCTTTTTCATTCCATCCGCATGTCGCTTTCAAGTATTTACCAGCGGTTGCATAATAAGAGCTATCTGCTGCATCGCTTGTGCCATTCACCACATAACGAAATAGCTCATCCCATTCGGCGTTGTCTGGCAAATGCCAACCGGTGGGACAAACGACGTTTTCCATCGCAGTTTCATAATCATATAATCTGCCGTAAATGTCGCAATAGCTGCCCGAAACAACAGGAGTACCTGTTTTGGAGCCGCATTTGCTGCCCGCAGCATTGTAATTCAGATTATCAGCCATCCAAGTTTGGGAACCTATAGTTACATACCTATATTTTTGCCCGTCACGTGAATCGGTAAACTCCCCTTTGGCAATTACTTCACCGCCGGAACAATAATTAGCATTGTCCAAGGAGCAGGAAAACACAAATACTACAACAAGTGTTAAGCTCGCTATGAGTAAAATAAACCTAACATTATTCATATGCAACATACCAGAAATATAAAAAATTAAAATTTTTGCTGTGTTTTTTACTATATTTGCCCCTAAGGTAGAGGTATCTTAGGAGGATAAAATATGCCTAGACTAAATAATAAAGCGCAATTGCAATCAAACAAGTACATTTTGATTGGCATTCCAAGTAGCGGCAAGTCAACCATCGGCAAGCGAGCGGCGAAAAAACTACAAATTCCGTTTTATGATACGGATATGCTGGCTTATGAAAGATTGAATTTGGATCATCCGGCAAAATTGTTTCTGACAAGCAGCATTATGCGGCTTGTGGAGGAAAAGTCTAAGCTTTTGACCGAGCTTGCGAAACTTGACAGTTCCGCCATAATTGAAATTTGGCCTGAAAGCGCTCTGAATCCGTCTGACATTAAGGTTATGAAAAAGATAGGGAAGATAATTTACATTAAGCGAGAAACGAAAGACATGATTGCAGGAGCAAAAAAAAGAAGCCAGATGGTTTTGCACAACATGACAACCGGCAAAAAAATACATATGCAGTCGGAGCTGATAAACCTCTACGCAAAAGAACTAAGCCATCTTGAAGCGCTGGCAGATTTGACGCTGGATAACAACGGAAGTTTGAACGAGGCAGTAGAAAAGTTGGCGGCCATGATACAAACCGGTAAATGAGACTCGCAGACGGTGAATTTACTATATTTATTACATGAGCACGACTTCTTACAGGCATAGTAAAAATGTCCTTTGCATGATTATGGCTGGCGGCCAAGGCAGCAGGCTTTCTCCCCTGACACGCGACCGGGCAAAACCAGCCGTGCATTTTGGCGGCACTTACCGCATAATTGACTTTGTGCTGAATAATTTTATAAATAGCGGCATACTGAAAATCAAAATCTTAACGCAGTTCAAATCCGATTCGCTCAATAAACATGTGTCTGCGGCGTGGAGCCTGAATCCGAGCATGGGGCAGTATGTTGACCTGGTGCCCGCTCAAATGCGCACTGGGAACGAATGGTATAAAGGCACCAGCGATGCAATTTTCCAAAACATAAACCTTATCACGGATGAACGGCCGGATTTTGTGGCTATATTCGGCGGCGACCATATATATAAAATGGATGTCAATCAAATTGTGGATTTTCATATAAGACGCAATGCCATGCTCACAATAGCAGCTATCCCGGTTCCCGTTGCGGAAGCAAACGAATTCGGCATTATAGAGGTTGATGAAAATCATCGCATGATTGGTTTTGAAGAAAAACCCAAAGATGACCCGAAACAGATACCCAACCGCCCTGGTTGGTGCCTCGCCAGCATGGGCAATTATATTTTCACCAGCAAATTTTTGGTGCGGCAGCTCTTGGAAATTCACAAGCTCAACCCCAAAGCCATAGATTTCGGGCATAACATTCTGCCCCATCTCTACCCGAATCATTCTGTTTATGTTTACGATTTTACAAACAATACTGTCCGAGGCGAACATCCGAAAACAAATGGATACTGGCGCGACGTAGGCACTATAGACGCTTTCTATGAAGCAAATATGGATATATGCACACAGGAACCCATATTTGACCTTTACAACGAAGCCTGGCCAATTCGCACCTTTAACTGGAATATGCCCCCGGCAAAATTTTCCCGAAACGGAATGGATGGCCATCAAGGTACAGCCGTAAATTCGGTTGTCTCGGCAGGGTGCGTTATAAACGGCGGCAATGTGGTAAATTCCATTTTAAGCCCTGGAGTCACGGTTCAAAAGGGAGCCTTGGCCGAAGATTCCATACTCTTCCCGGATGTGTCAATAGGCCCGGGCGCAAAAATCCGCAGAGCTATTATTGAAAAAGGCTTGCACATTCCGGCGGGTTTTGAAATAGGCTATAATCCGGAACGGGACAGCGCGATGTTCCATTTAACCGAATCCGGAATCGTAGTGCTTGCTAAGGACACGGTGATTAAAGGAAACTGATGCGAACCGGCCTTGTTGAGCAGGTGGGCGATGTGGTTTATGCTCTCTATTATGAGCTTAAACATATAGTTTATCTTTTGAGCGAGTCAATATACTGGAGCACTCTTGGACGCTTTGACAAAATGCGCTTGCCTTTCAAGGGTGCGTTTTCGCTCCAAATGATAAGGCTTGGGAGTACGGCTACCGCCATAGTTTTTCTTTTAACCTTTCTCGTTGGATTAACGCTTTCGTTTCAATCTGCGGTTCAGTTGGAAACCCTGGGGGCCGGGGTTTATCTGGTAAGGGGCGTTGCTGTTACCATGTTTATGGAAATAGGGCCGCTGATAACTGCGATCATTTTAGCCGGCAGGTCCGGTTCTTCAATAACAGCGGAAATTGCCTCCATGGTTGTTCAGGAAGAAGTAAAAGCATTGCGGGTAATGGGTATTCACCCTGTCCAGTACCTTGTATTGCCGAGGTTCCAAGCTATGAGCATAGCTACCCCACTGCTCACCATGCTCGCAAATGCTGCCGGCTGCTTTGCCGGTTATTTGGTAGCCACTCTTTACATAGGGCTTCCCACATCCCTGTTCATATCCGAGCTTAAAGAATCGCTCTCAATAGTTATTTTGGCAAAATCGCTCTTTAAAGGTTTGATTTTCGGGTGGCTGATAGCTTTGGTGGCTGTTTCAAAAGGACTCTCGGTCCGAGGCGGCGCAGATGCGGTAGGCACAGCGACAACCAAATGCGTTGTGTTTTCCATAACCGCAATCATTTTGGCAGACGCAGCGTTCTCTTTTGTGTTTTATTAACGGTTATTTTTCTACATTCACAAGCAAATGACAAACTCAACTCCACCTTGGCTTGTGGCAAAGTATCCGCAGCTTGCAAAAATTGCGGTGTGGATCGGGCTTTTTTTGCTTATCTACTGGTTGCGCTCTTTCTTTTTGCTCATATTTTTAACATTCGTGTTCTCGTTCTTGCAGTACAGGGCCGGGGAAGAACTTAAATCCAAAATAAAAAGTTACCGCCTTAGAACATGGCTGATAGGCATAACGTTTTTGTTGGCCATAACAGGCTCCATATATTTTCTGACAACGGAAGTTAAAATTCAAACCAAGTTGTTTTTGAATAATTTCGGCAGTTACGTAGCCGTGATGGATGCCCAAATAAATTCCCTTGGCCACTCGTTCCCTATTGTTGAACAGATGATAACAGACCTGGGGCATTCCTCCATAGGTGACGGCTCCACTACTAAATCTCCCACTATTTTAGTTCTGCAACACATTTTTGATTTGCCTTCTACGGAAAACAGCGAGAACATAAAAAAGAGTCTTTCAAAAATATTTCTATATTCCGGACAGGTAGTTGGAATAGCAACTTCCTTTTTGTTATCTCTGTTATTTTCGTTTTTAATCATTTTAGATTATCCTCGTCTTATCCATTCTATATCTAAATTTGAAAAATCGCGGGTAGCATTTGTTTTGCAAGAGATAAAACCGGGCATAATTCAGTTCTCAAAAATGCTGGGAAAGGCATTTGAGGCGCAATTTTTCATAGCGGTGATAAATACCGTTTTAACGGGCATTGGGCTTTGGGCAATTGGCATTGGAAAATACTCGGCATTTTTGCTCGCTACTGTGTTTTTGTGCAGTTTCGTACCGATAGTGGGCGTATTTATGTCTTCTATACCTATTTGCATGGTGTCTTTGCAGGACCATGGAATTTTTAGAATGTTTTTGGCAATAGGCTTAATCACCTTTATACACGCTATTGAGGCTTATGTGCTAAATCCCCGCATATACGGTTCGCATATGCGTATAAATCCGGTTGTGGTTCTGGGCATTTTAACGGTATTCGGGAAATTATTCGGGCTGTGGGGATTGATTTTGGGGGTTCCCTTATGCTCATGGTTTTTCAAGGAAGTTTGCCTGCAACAAGGGTTACTAGCGGAAAATAACAAAAGTTAAACCAGCGAGTCTAAAAACGCATCCAACTCCGCATTTACCTTCCTTCTCCCCTCATTCTCCATAAACCAACTGAGGGTTCTTCTCACTCCATCCCTAAAGGGAATTTCCGCTTGCCAACCCTGTGCGAATTTCTTTATCTTTGAATTGTCAAAAACAGCGCACCACGATTTGTCTCCCAAAAGCCCCGCACCCAAATCCGGATTCCTTTCCGCAATTTTTTCGCTGGGAACGCAAACAAAGCTGGGCTTTGGAGCACCGAGAGCCTCTGCGACAATTTCCGAAATTTGCCGCCAAGTGAGCCACTCGTCGCTTGTTATGTGAAAAGCATGACCAATGGCAGCGGCATTTCCGAGCAAGGCGGTGAAGGCTTTTGCAAAATCTTCTGCGTGGGTGAGAGTCCAAAGCGTGGTTCCGTCCCCATGCAAAACAATGGGCTTGCCGGCGAGCATTCTTGCGGAGTTTGTCCAGCCGGAGCTGCCCATAGCGGCAGGTATAATGGTATCATATGTGTGCGATGGGCGAACAACGGTTATGGGAAAATCCTTTTCCCTGTACTCATTAAGGAACAATTCTTCGCAAGCGATTTTATTGCGTGAATAAAGCCAGTACGGATTTTTGAGCGGTGTGCTTTCCGTTATGGGCACAGCGGCAAGCGGCTTCTGATATGCAGAGGCGGTGCTTATAAATATGAACTGCTTGCAAACATCGCTGTAAATTTCCAAATCCTGCCTGGCCTGCTCCGGCGTAAAGCATATAAAGTCTGCCACAACATCAAACTTCAAACCTTTCAAAACATTTTTCACAGAATTTTTATCACCGATATCCGCTTTCAACTTGTGAACCTCTTTAGGAAGCACTCGCCGCATAACAGAACCGCTATCCCTATTCAGAACCCACACCTCATAACCCTTTTTAAGAGCCTGCACCGTGCAATTCCAACTGATATTCCCGTTTCCACCGATAAATAAGAGCTTCATAGCATGAAAATGTAGAAATTATTTGCTAAATTACCCCCCATGACAAAACCTTATTTGCTGCCTGGGTGGAAGGCTCTGGAAGCACAAGCTCGCATCGCGCAAAAAATTCATATGCGTGATTTATTTAAATCAGACCTAAGCCGTGGAACTTGTTACTGCGTAGAGGCCTGTGGCATTTATCTGGATTATTCCAAAAACCGTGTAAATTCGGATACCCTTGACCTGCTGGTTAACCTGCTCAAAGATTCCGGCTTTGAAGAGATGAGAGAAAAATTCTTCACCGGAGCAAAAATAAACCTTACGGAAAAACGCGCTGTTCTGCATACAGCGCTCCGCTATCAGGGCAAAGAGCCTATACTGGTAGATGGCGAAGACGTTATGCCAAAGGTTAAAGCGGTATTGGCACACATGAAGGAATTTACCTCGCAGGTTCGCAGCGGCAAATGGCTGGGCCACAGCGGCAAGCCCATTAAAACGGTAGTCAATATAGGCATAGGCGGCTCGGATTTAGGCCCGGTAATGGTTTGCGAAGCCCTTAAACACTACGCCGGCGAAGATGCTCCCGAAGTTTATTTTGTTTCCAACGTGGACGGCACCCATATAGCCGAGACCCTGAAAAAGGTGGACTTGGAAGAAACCCTTTGGATAGTGGCTTCCAAAACCTTTACAACCCAAGAAACAATGACCAACGCAAATACGGCAAAGTCGGCGGTGCTAGCCAAGTTCAACGGCGATGCTGCCTCCATAGCCCGGCATTTTGTTGCGCTCTCCACCAATGAAGCGGAGGTTTCGAAATTCGGCATAGACACAGCCAATATGTTTGGGTTCTGGGATTGGGTAGGTGGCCGTTACAGTTTGTGGTCGGCAATAGGCCTGTCAATATCTTTGCGGATAGGCTTTGAAAACTATATGCTTCTCCACGCCGGTGCTTCCGACATGGACGAGCATTTCCGCACGGCCCCTATTGAGCAGAACATTCCCGCTATTCTGGGGCTTTTGGGCATTTGGTACAACAATTTCATGGGGGCGGACTCCTACACGATTTTACCCTACGACCAATACATGCACCGGTTTGCCGCTTATTTTCAGCAAGCGGATATGGAATCCAACGGCAAAACCATAGACCGTGACGGCGAAAGGGTGGACTACCAGACCGGCCCAATTTTATGGGGCGAACCCGGCACAAACGGGCAACACGCTTTTTACCAGTTGATTCACCAAGGCACAAAACTGATTCCATGCGATTTTATAGCTCCTGTAAATTCCCTGAACAAAATAGGCGACCATCACCGCAAACTGCTTTCCAACTTTTTCGCCCAAACCGAAGCTCTGCTAAACGGCAAAACCTTGGCGGAGGCTCAGAGCGAGCTGACCAAAGCGGGCAAGCCGGACGAGGAGGTGGAATTTTTAGCCCCGCACAAGGTATTTGAGGGCAACAAACCATCCAATTCCATTTTGGTAAAGAAGATAGACCCAAGAACGCTGGGTTCCTTAATAGCCATGTACGAGCACAAAATCTTTGTGCAGGGTGTTATCTGGAACATAAACAGCTACGACCAGTGGGGTGTAGAACTGGGCAAGCAACTGGCCGGCAAAATCCTGCCGGAGCTTGAAAAAGGCGAAAACTCCCCGGAAATAGAACTGGAACACGACTCAAGCACCAACGCTTTGATACGGTGGTATTTGAAGAATAGGGAGAGCTAAAGTCTATAATGGAAATTTCATTGCCCAGCATTGATAACTCTCGTGAGGGCTATGAAGAACTTATAGCTCTTAACAAGAGTTTAGAAGATAGCTTTTTTGACGATATAGAGATTAACATTTCTCATTGGTTTTCTGCGAATTTATGTGCCTTGCTCGGTTGTATTTTAGACAAAGCTGCTCGTTGCAATAATGTGAAGGTGAGCGTACCGAGTGAAAAAACTCGCAGAATTCTGCAAAAAAACGGATTTTTGGCTTATTTTGGCTATGAAAAAATATATGATTACTATGATACAACAGTTCGGTATTTGAGATTAAAGCCAAATGAGGAAAGGTTTTTTAATGAATATGTGATAAAGGAGTTGCTTCGTAAGAGAAAATTTCCTATTGTATCGGATAAGTTGGAAAAAAAAATTGCGGAATCTATTTGTGAAATTTTTGTTAACGCTCAAATACACAGTGAGACCGACTATATTTACGCTTGCGGGCAGTTCTTTCCCAGAGAAAATAAGATAAATTTTATAATTGTAGATAGGGGTTTAGGGTTCAGAAAAAGGATAAATAGCAGGTTTTCAACAAATTTTAGCGGGGTAGAAGCTATAAAATGGGCATTGGGAAGCGGAAATTCAACAAAACAAGGTGTACCGGGCGGTATAGGCCTGGCTATATTAAAGGAATTTATTAATTTAAATAGAGGAAAGGTTCAAATTATCAGCGATAATGGTTTTTTGCAAATTGATTCGCAAAGTGAAGCCTCATATAATTTAGATGAACCTTTTGCAGGGACGGTTATACACATGGAATTTCGTACCGATGATAATAATTCCTATATTCTCTCCGGTGAGATTGGGTGTAACGATATATTTTAGGGTTTTGGAGGACTGCCATGAAAAAAATTGAACTTAGAGTTTATCAGATTGTCGGTGATGAAATATGCGTTTCGGCAGATGATGGGCATAGGGTTTATGAAATTGTACGGAACTTTATTTCCGAAAAGAAAAAGGTTGTTCTTTCCTTTTTGAATGTCACAATGCTGACATCGGCCTTTTTAAATACGGCAATAGGGCAATTATACGGTTCTTTTTCGGGAGAGGATATAAAATCATGCCTTTCCGTAAGCGGTTTATCCGAATTGGACTTGGCTTTATTAAAAAGGGTAGTGGAAAATGCGAAGTGTTATTATAAGGATCCTCAAAAAATGGAAAAAACAATCAAGGAAGTTTTAGGTTAAAATGGCTAACAGATATAAAATACCAGACATCCCGAATATTTCTTCAAAAGGAATATTTTTTGATGCCAATGCCGTAATATACATATACTGGCCAACAACGCCAAATAACGGAAATTCCAAACAATACAGCAGTATATTAAATATGTTGCTTAAACAAAAAAATAAACTTGAAATGAGCACATCCATTATTTCCGAGGTTATAAATAGAATCATGAAAATGGAATATGAGAAAAAAGGCGGTTTTGAAAAACTCGGAATATTTAAAAATTTTAGAAATTCCAAGGCTGGAAAGTCTTTATTGAATGATATTTACAATACAATTAAAAATAAAATACTTCCCTGTTTTAATATTAGCGATAAAAAATTTTCCACAAACGATGTTAAAGCCATGTTAAAAGCGGATTCTTTGGATTTTAATGATAAAATCATATTTGAGATATGCAAAAGCAATAACTTTATTTTAGTTACGCATGATGCTGATTTTTCTAATTCCAATATTGATATTTTGAGTTGCAACCAAAAGTTAAAATGAGGTGTATGTGTTTTTTCGCTTGTTTTTTTCTGTAATTATCTTGGCGGCAGGTTTTTCTTTCGCCCAGTCTTCCGCACAGAACGTTGATATAAAAGTTTTAAAAGAAGGCTCCGGCACCCCCGTGAAAAAACGGCAACTGGTGCAGGTGCATTACACCGGCTGGCTAACCGACAGCACAAAGTTCGACAGTTCCCGCGATAGAGGCGAGCCGCTGGAATTTGTGCTTGGTGCGAGGCAGGTGATTCAGGGGTGGGATATTGGAATTGAAGGGATGAAACCCGGCGAGATTCGCAGCTTGAAAATTCCGGCGGCCTTGGCTTACGGCGATAACTCCGTTGGCCCTATTCCTGCAAATTCCGATTTGCTGTTTGAGGTTGAGCTTGTAGGCGCGCATAAAATTATGGAACCGGATATTTTGCTTAAACCTGCCGCTCTAAAATGGAAAACCCTGCAATCCGGCATTGAGATTTTTGATGAAGTGGAAGGGACGGGAACGGAGCTTCGGGCCGGAATGGAGCTTGACTTTCACCATACGGGCTGGCTTTCCAACGGGCATAAGTTCGGGAGTTCCAAAGATTTTGGAAAACCCGCAACGGTGGTCTTGGGCATGGGAAAGCTTGTGAGGGGTTTAGAACTGGGCTTGGAATCGCTCAAACAGGGTGGGGTGAGGTGGGTCCGGCTTTCGCCGAGCATGGCTTACGGCCCTGTGCCAATGTCCAATATTCCCGCAAATTCCGTCCTCATTTTCCGCATTCAGGCTAACTCCGTTCAATTTGACGAAGAATCTGCCGCTTTAATGGATTTTTTCCCAAATGCAGAATCCATAGAATGGGTGAACGGGCCAGAAGGGTTAAAATATTTCATAGAAAAAGAAGGTAGTGGTGCACCAATAAAAACAGGCAATCTCATAAAAGCGCATTACACAGGCTGGCTTTCCGATGGAACAAAATTTGACAGTTCAAGGGACAGGGGCGACCCTATATCCCTGGAGCTTGGCGCAGGCCGTGTGATAAGGGGCTGGGACTTGGGTTTAGCAGGAATGAAGCCGGGCGAAAAGCGTTTGCTCTTAATTCCCCCCAGCCTAGGCTACGGCTCAAGAGGCGGCGGGCCAATACCACCGGATGCAACGCTCATTTTTGCTGTGGAATGTTTACCATAATCCTAGTAGAGCCTGAGCATCCGCATAATGTGGGTTTTGTGGCTCGCAGTATGCGCAGCAACGGACTTAGCGATTTGCGAATTGTTTGCAAGTCAAAACCGCTTCCCAGAAAATGCTACAACACCGCACACGCAAGCACGGAGATTTTAGACAAGGCAAAACTCTTTGGCTCGTTAAAAGAGGCCATAGCGGATTGCTCATACACCGTTGCTTTCAGCCGCCGTTTGTTCAATACCGTTGTTCCGCACGTGCCGCTACCGGAACTTTCGCCGCTTTGCATGGAAAAAAGCGGGATTATAGCTTTGGTTTTCGGGCGCGAGTCTTGCGGGCTTTCTTTTGATGAGATTGAACTGTGTGGCGTTCAGTGCGAGATTCCCGTTGCGGGGCAGATGAGCATAAATTTATCCCATGCGGTTAGCGTGGCGAGTTATGAGCTTTGCCGCTCCGGATTGCTGGGCGAGGGTTTGGCTTTTAGGAATAAACCGCCTATAACGCACAGAAAACCTGCAACAATAGAGCAGTTTGAGGGCGTGGAGAATTTCATTTTAGAGAATCTAACGGACAAATACAAAAAACTCGCTTGGACAAAAGCCTCCATCCGCACCTGGCTTCAAAAACTGAACCCAAGCCAAGCCGAGCTATCCGCAGTTTTCGGAATGCTAAGGGCTTTGGCAAAGAAACCGGCTAGGGGCGGGCAAGCAACTTATACCGAGCCTTCATAGACAAGCAGTTGTTTCGCATCCAGAGTTACCGTTAATCCCTGTTCAAGTTTTTTCATTGCGTGTCTGATATGGGCAAGCCATACCAGGTTGGGGTTGATGTCGCATAAATTTGCCTCGCTGATTTCGGAAAGGCCTTCGCATATAACGCCTTTTACGATGCGGAGGATGGGTATGTAATCCTCGGTGAGTTCTTTGCAAACCAAAATTTCACTTTCATATTCCTTGATTCTCTGGAGCGCCTCCTGGGGAGTTGCCGCATGAATAATTCTTCCGCATGTCCGTGATATGTCGGGATTGGCACAGCCGCCGCTGCTTGAACATGCAAGCACTGTTCCGAGAATGATTATGCGAATCGTATTTACCATATTCGGGCTATTCAGGGGCAAACCCGCAAGGAGAATGACCTTGTCCGAAAGACCCGCAAGCCCTGAGTCCATCGCAGTTTTCATCGCATTTTGAATAACGCTTTCCGATTCGTCAAAAAGCGGCCTGATGCTGGTGCGTACTCCCCAATATAACTGCATTACCCGCTCGGCACGTTCGTCGGGGGTAAGCGCAAGTATGGGTTCGTCCGGCCTGAAAACACTGAGGATACGCGCGGTATTGCCGGAAAGGGTGGGTACAGCAATCGCCTTTGCGTTAGTTGCCGCCGCAATTTCCGTTCCGGATCGCGACATGAAAACGCTCATATTTTCCTTATGGTTATGCGCTTGCGAGAAACATTCGCTGCGAAAACTTTTCATCCTTGCACGGAATTCAGGCGATTGCTCTATGTTAAGCGCAACTTTGTCCATCATTTTTACCGCTTCAACCGGATATGCTCCCGCTGCTGTTTCACCCGATAGCATAATTGCATCTGTTCCGTCAAAAATCGCATTTGCCACATCGGTAAGCTCCGCACGGGTGGGGCGGGGATTTACAATCATAGACTCAAGCATTTGGGTTGCGGTGATAACAGGCTTGCCAATTTTGCGGCACACACTGATAATGTGCTTTTGCGCAAGCGGTATTTGCTCTGTTGGAAGCTGCACACCCAGGTCGCCACGTGCCACCATAACTCCGTCCGCAAGACGTGCTATTTCGTTTATATTTTTAAGCCCTTCCGCACTTTCAATTTTTGCGATAACTTTTATGGAAGAATCAAGGTAGTTACTGAGATATTTTTTAATTTCGGTTACTTCATAGGGGAAACTCAAAAAACTCGCTGCGATAAAATCGAGATTCATCTCCACGCCAAAAGCGATGTCTTTTTTATCCTGCTCGTTCATAATAGGAAGATTAGAATGAATGCCGATGAGGTTCACGTTTTTTTTACTGCCGATTACAGCGGTGTTATTCGCTACGCAGTTGACGGCTCCATCTTCGGAGGCGAGCACTTCCAGTTCAAGCAGCCCGTCGGCAATAAGAATGCGATGCCCGTTTTGCAGTTTTGAAGCAGCTTCTTTCCACGAAATGGAAATTCGCGCGGGGCTTTTTTCATCTGCCGCTGTGGTAAAACAGTCATCGGTGGTTACCGCAACACGGTCGCCCTTTTTTATAGTCACCTTGCCGTTATTTTCAACTTTGCCGGTACGGATTTCAGGCCCTTTGGTATCCAGCAGCAGGGCAACTGGTATCCCCAGCTTGCGTGAAATACGCCTGACCCGTTCAATAGCTACACGGTGGGTTTCGTGGGTTTCGTGCGAAAAGTTGAAACGGGCGACATTCATGCCCGCAAGTATAAGGTTTTCTACCACCGAATCATCGGAGGACGCAGGCCCTATTGAGCAGACAATTTTCGTTTTTCTCATAGATATAGGCATAAGCGCAGTATAAGAGTTCCCATAGCAAGAATATACAAAATAGTAAGTCCGATTTTCTATATTAAAAAAGCAGATGAAAAACCTATTCCCCATACTATTTCTGAGCGTATTTGCTTTTGCAAATGACTTTGAGCAGCAAAAAGCCGCCTTATTGGCGGAAAAATCGGGCATTGAAGGCGATATAAAGAAGATAAATGCCCAAATTACCCAAACGGATTCCGTTGCAAAAGCGGAAAAAAAGTTCTTTGCCGGCCAGCAAGCCCGGCAAAAAGCGGACTTGGAACGCAGGCAAGGCGAAATTGAGCAGTTGAACCAAAAACTCTCCGAGCTTTCCGCAGATATGAAAAAGGAAAAGGCCTCCATTGCAAACTCTCAAATTCGGGTTGAAAATATAAACTCAACCCGCAAAGCCTTGGCCGCACAGCTTTTGGCGCATTGCCGCAAGCTGGAGAATTCCATAAAAACAGGCTTGCCCTGGGATACCGAAATCAGGCTTGAAAGAACCTCCGTTCTGTGCCAGGATTTGGAAAACGGCACGGCAACCGAAGAAGAGGGCTTTGCCCGTTTGCGGGCTATTTACACGGAAGAAATCCGTTTTGGCGATGAAGTGCAAATCAGCAGCCGTGCCATAACCCGAAGCAACGGCGAAATAGTGAATGCAAATGTTCTTCGCATAGGCAATCAATGGATAGTTTACCAAGACGCAGCCGGTCTCTTATACGGTGTTCTCAACCGAAAAGTTGACAAAGACGGCAAATACGAATACGTATGGAAAGAAAACCTCTCTTTTGAGGAACGCCAAGCCGTAAAAACCGCCATAGACGTAAAACTCTCCCGCAAACCCCCGCAAATGGTAATTTTGCCGCTGTCTTTGTCTGTTAATTATTGAGAATGTGTTTACTATATTTATAAAATGAGTTTATCTCCGGACATAATTTCCAGAATAATTCAATGCCTTGCAGATTTCAACCTCTATAGGGTCATTTTGTTTGGCTCTTACGCTAGAGGCACGGCAACTGAAGACAGCGATTTAGATTTGCTTGTTATTTTAGATACTGATAAATTTGCAAAAACATTTAAGGAAAAGGTAGAACGAAGAACGCCAATATCAATGGCTTTGCTGGATATAAATAGGTTATTTGCAATGGACATTATAGTTTATTCAAAAGGGGAATTTGACTACTTAAAGGATAAAGGAGATTTTTTTGTTAAGGAAATAGAGGCTACTGGAGTGGAGATATATGGAAATTAAAAACGGGTGGATATTTTTTGCAAACAGAGATCTTGCCTTAGCAGAAGCTATTGTTGATAATCCTGAATTTACAGCCGAGGTAGCGTTTCATTGTCAGCAGT
>JAISSJ010000174.1 GCA_031273195.1 Candidatus Fibrimonas sp. | reverse complement strand
TCATAGAAATTCCGCAACCGAAAGAGGAAGATGTGTTTTTTTCCTCAACGGGAAATTTCATGGGAGGCAATGTGAGGTTGCCGCTGGGCTATGTGGTTTTCATAAAGGCAAAGGAATATTTGGAACTCTCGGAGCAGGACAAATACCAAGTCGCCCGCTTGGTGGGTGCGATAAACAAAAAGCTCAAAGGCGAAAATGTTTTGCTGGCGGGTCCGGGCAGATGGGGCACAACCACGCCATCTCTGGGTGTTCCGGTTCATTTCAGCGAGTTGAGCAATATGTCGGCTATATGCGAGGTGTCTTATACGCAGGCTGGGGTTATGCCGGAGCTGTCTTTTGGGAGCCACTTTTTTCAGGATATTGTTGAATCAAATATATTTTATGCGGCTATTTTTGAGGGCGAGGCGGGCGTGTTGTTTTACCCTGAGCATGTTTTGTCGCAGGAGAATTTGCTGGGAAGGATTTTGGATGGGGATAGGAGGATGGAAGCGGTGATACATATTGCGAAGACGGATGGGCTGATTTTACATTCGGATATTACCAATCAGAGGCTGGTGATTTATTGGGTGCGGGGGTGAATCACTAAAACCTTCCGCTCCGTTCCGGATTTTCCGGTTGCGCTCACAACTACCGCTCCTTTAAAATTACCGGAATCCCAAGAAGTTTCCCTTGAATTTGAGCTAAAAAGGAGTTTTCCCTGCAAATTGTGGATTTTCCAAACAACGTCGCTTTGAGACCTCATCTGCAAGAGTTTTCCGTTTTGGGTTATTTGAATGCCATGCCCAATATTGTTCTTTTTTATTGATTCCGGGGGTTCTGGTGGTTCTGGCGGTTCCGGTTCAGGAAATGGCTGCACCGTTATTCCTTCTACATCTTCACCATTATAATCACTCATTATATTCACCCATGTTCCGCTCATTAAGCTAACACCAAACCATGCCAAAAACTGGTCAAAATACATTTCGTTGTGCAGAGTATCTTCTATGCCGCCGGTCGGGTCATCTGCATTTCCAAAAAAATCCACCTTATTTTCCCAATCGTAAAACGCTGCCATTTCGCTGCTCCAAGCGATTTTATCCTCGTCTGAGCCAACCGCCATAGCCACTGTTAGCCATTGCCCTACCGTAAGGTGACTGTGTTCCTGCCTGTAGCGCCAGGTGTTCTTGTTGTTTCTGTCGTTAAAGTCTGTCCATTTATCTCCTGCAGGAACTAAGTCACCTTTGTTCCCTTTGTTGGTGTTTTCTAATTGATAAAAGTTAGCTGCACTTGGACCACCTTTTCCATTTATAAACGCGAAAGAATTATCTAAAAATTCTTTTGCTCTTGGATCCTTAAACCAAATATAATCATTTGCTATACGCCATAAAATTCTGATAGCATCTTTGAAAAACGCATCTCCAGATAAATAAGGATTATAACCGGACTGTCCAGCACCATGTATAAGCTCACCATTGTTGCCTGTCCAATCGGCAACCATTCCTATATTATAAGCCGGATTTGCTTTCAATACCCTATAGCTTTCATCTACCATTGCATTCCAAGTATGGCTATCATCATTGTCAAATTCCGCAAAAATGCGATACCATGCAGGAGCAAAATAACCCGGATTTATAGGTGGAGCACCCCAAGACCCAGGTTTTAATAATTTCCAATCATATACTTGATGTTCAAAAAGACATTTTATTACAGCTTGAGCATCAGAAGCATATTTAGCCGATTCACTAGTGTTTTCCCATTTTCCTTTATCTATCAATTTACTCGCAAAAATCAAAGCAAGCCCAATATCTTCATCCGCATCCGAAGCGGGGCCTTGATCTCCTGTAGAACCACCGTTTTGATTTACTCGCCAAGTAAGACAAGACGAACCCATATACCTTTTTCCTGCTGCCCAGATTTTATCAAAATATTCCTGGTCGTCCGCATACAAAGCTAGCAACATGCCATAACCTACACCCTCACTCACAGCATCGCCGGGAGTTTCGCTTTTGGGCCTATGTACTAATCCTGTACTATAAACATCAATATTACGCCTTTTAAGCCCCAGCCAAGTGCTATCTAAAACCTGCTTCCACTGCTCTGCCCCAACTTTTGGTTGCGCATTCGGAATTTCCAACACAGCAAAAGCAGGAGAAAACAAAATGGAAAGTGCTATAGCAATAAAAACTATATTTCGCATATATTAAATATAGAAATTATTGACATATTTTTTCCATTCCCCCCAAATACTTTCTCAAAACCTCCGGAATCACAAGCGAACCATCCGCCTGCTGATACCGGTCGCAAATGGCAACCATAACTCTTGGGGTGGCAAGGCCAGAGCCGTTAAGGGTATGCACAAAGGTGTTTTTCCCGTTTATTTTTGTGCGAATATTCGCCCGCCGCGCCTGATAATCCTCAAAATTGGAAACCGAGCTAACCTCAAGCCATTTCTTTTCAACGGGGGCAAACACCTCCAAATCGTAGCATTTTGCGGCGGAAAACCCCAAATCCCCTTTGCAAAGCGCAACAACCCTGTGCTGCAAGCCCAGTTCCTGCAAAAGTTTTTCGGCAAAACCTACCAATTCCTCATGGTTTTCGTAGCTCTTTTCGGGGTGCGAAAAATAAACCATTTCCACCTTGTTAAACTGATGCAAACGCAACAAACCCCTTGTATCCTTGCCATAACTCCCGGCCTCCCTGCGAAAACACGCCGAATATGCACACAGCTTCAAGGGCAAACTGCTTTCGGGTATAATTTCATCTGCGTAAAGGTTTGTGACCGGAACTTCCGCCGTTGGAATCAAAAATAAATCGTCATTTTTGTCGCAGGCATACATATCCTCTTCAAATTTCGGAAGCTGCCCCGTGCCGGTCATGGATTTGCGGGTGACAAGGTATGGCGGAATAACCTCTTCAAAGCCGAACCGATCGCGGTGGCAATCCAAAAACCACTGAATCAAAGCCCGTTCAAGTCTGGCACCCAAGCCCCTGTAAACAGGAAACCCGCTGCCGCTTATTTTTGCCCCGCGCTCAAAGTCAAAAAGCCCAAGTTTTTCGCCCAAAGCCTTGTGGTCAAGGGCGGAAAAATCCAAATTTCGTTCCTCGCCCCAAGCACGAATAGTCACGTTGTTTTCGCTACTGCTGCCTTCCGGGGTTGTGGAGTGCGCTACATTTGGAATGTGGAGCAGTTTACCGGTTTGCTCTTCGTCTATCAAACGTATTTTGCCGTCAAGTTCGGAAATTTTATCGCCGACTATCCGCATTTCTTCCACGGCGGAGTCTGCATTTTGCCCGGCTTTTTTGAGTTCGCCGATTTTTTTTGATGCGGCGTTGCGCTGTGCCTTTAATTTCTCGGTCTCGGAAATCAACTCCCGCCTTTTAATGTCTAGTTCCAGAACCTGGTCAATGCTCACGCTTGAGTTCTTTTTTTTAGTCTCTGTGCGGTAAAATTCCGGGTTCTCGCGAATTTTTTTAATGTCTAGCATGGGGGGTAATGTAGAAAAATTCAGAGTATCGTCTTAGAGGTTGTTTATGGTTATCGGCAGATAGTTATTTTTGGTTATTTTTCTATATTATACATAAATTAACGCTACATTAGTGCTAAATTAGCATTAAAGGAGATGAAAATGAGCAAGACAACGAGCCTTGCATTAAGGCTGGATGCAGACCTTAAAGAGCAGGCTTCTTCAGTTGCCGAAGCGCTTGGCATGGATTTAACCACGGCAATTCGTCTATATTTAACTCAACTTGTTTTTCACAAGGGAATACCATTTCCCATTGC
>JAISSJ010000023.1 GCA_031273195.1 Candidatus Fibrimonas sp. | reverse complement strand
TGAACTTTGCGGCAAACAGCAGCGTTTGCTACAACAACAAGCCGGAGAATTGTGCTAAGTATGGCCGCTTGTATGACTGGAACACGGCTAAAAAAGCCTGCCCCGCAGGATGGCATTTGCCGAGCGATAGCGAGTGGGGAATATTGGCGAACCAAGTTGGCTCAAATGCCGGAGAAAAGCTGAAGTCAAAAGGCTGGGGCGGCACAGATGCCTACGGTTTTACCGCCCTCCCCGGCGGGATGAATGCCAACGGCAAGCACAGCGGCGAGGGCAGCATGGGTCTCTGGTGGAGCGCAACGGAGCACGATGCGAAAAACGCCTTGCGCTACATCATGGATGGCAGTCACGGAAAGATGGAAAAATTCCACAACGAGAAAACCCGTATGCTTTCCGTGCGTTGCGTGGAGGAGTCGGAGGAGTATCGTGCCAAAGCTGCGGCAAAAAGCAAGGCATTGGAAGAAACGATAATCAAAACGATAAAAGCCTGGCAAAGCAAAGATGAGAAAACATTGAACAAACTCCTTCTAAAGGATTTTGGAATTGCATTCTTGAGTAGGCCGGGAATATACACTGTTATTACCATGTCCGACAAAATATCGCTTGACAACCAATATACTGATTTCAAAACCGACTATAAAATCCGTTATGAAAAACTGCCTATTCTCAGTTGCAAGCAGGACGAGAAGGAGGACTCAGGCTGGAGAAGCGAATGGAGTAAGCCAAGCGGAATTTATTGCGACACAACCTCCGCAGGAGGCCCGCTTTCAGGCTTGGCAGAAGTGTGTTGCGGAGATTGGTCGGCAAAGCAGATTAAGAAATTTGAGGAGATTGACAGTAACAGTTATCAAGTAATTGTGGTTGAGGGCGCTTTTGTCTTCTATTTGACTTATATAGAAAACCAATGGTACTTGACTGTGATTGACCGGTACGATATTGATTGCGGGGGGACGTAGGGACTAGCAAGAACTCAATGCCTCCCAAACCGTCTGGTTCTCCTCGGCGGCTGGTCGTCGCCTCTGAACGGCTTTCTGCTGCCGCCGTCTCTGCGCTCCACTCTGCCAAAGTCCTTTCTGCGGCTGCCGCCTCGGCTTTCCCCTTCGTTTCTCGGAGGGGGCTCGTCCGTCATCAGCCTTATTTTAGAGGGGCGGTTTTTTATGGTCATTTTGCGGAGAATTTTGAGAACCTCTTCGGGCATGGCTTCCGGCAAATCCACCGTGCTGAATTTATCAAACAACTTTATGTGTCCAATATATTTTGATTCCAAATCCGCTTCGTTTGCGATGGCCCCAACAATGTCTCTAGGGGAGACATTATCTATTTTGCCTACGCCTAAGTAATAGCGTTCCATTCCAGTTTCCGGCGGCTCAAGGTCGCTAAAGCTGCCGCCGCTGCCACCCCTGTCTTTGCGTCCCCTTCTTTCGCCTCTTTCGCCTCTTTCGCCGAATCTGTCTCTGCTTCCCTCGTCTCGCTCTCTGCGTTCCCGGCTTTTTGCGGGCGCATTTGCTTCCAAAGGTTCCATTTTCGGGAAAAGAGGCTGCTCTTCCTGGTTCATGTAGGCAAGGGCTGCGGCAATGTCCGCAATGTCCATGGCTTGTTCCATAGCCAGATTTTCTATTAAATCCCGGAATTCCTTTAAAGCACTTTGCTCTTGAACGGTTTTTGCAATCTCTTCCTTGAATTTGGCAACCCTTTTATTGCTGATTTGCTCGCCCGTTGGCAAGTTCATCTTTTCAATTTGCTGGCGGGTTTCCTTTTCTATCATCGCAAGCAGGCGATTTTCCCTTGGGGTTACAAACAGTATGGCGTTGCCGTCCCTGCCGGCGCGCCCCGTGCGGCCTATGCGGTGAACGTAGGATTCCGTATCGTAAGGAATGTCGTAGTTCAAAACATGGGTTATCCTATCTACGTCTAACCCACGGGCGGCTACATCGGTTGCAACCACAATATCTATTTTGCCTTCTTTTAGGCGGTTCAGTGTGCGTTCTCTTAAACTTTGCGCCAAATCTCCGGAAAGAGGAACCGCATCAAAACCTCTCGCTTCCAATCGCTCCGCAACCTCTGCGGTTGCTTGCTTGGTGCGCACAAAAATCAGCATTCCCTCAAATTCCTCGTTTTCCAAAACCCTTGTAAGGGCTTCCATTTTGTGCTCTTGGCGAACCGGCAAATAGCGTTGGCGAATTTTTTCCACGGTTGCCGTTTTGCCGGCTATCCTCACGGTTTCGTATTCGCCCAGGTATGCAGCCACGATTTTTTGCACTGCTGCCGGCATGGTTGCGCTGAATAAGGCCCTTTGCGCAAATTCCGGCGTTGCTTCCAAAATGTATTCCACATCTTCCTGAAAGCCCATATCCAGCATCTCGTCTGCCTCGTCCAGCACTAAGGCTTGTATGCCGGAAAGGTCTATTGTTTTGCGCTCCAGATGGTCTATAAGGCGGCCCGGGGTTGCAACTACAACCTGTACTTTGCGTCTCAGGGCGCGGAGCTGAATGCCCATGTCTTGCCCACCGTAAACGGGCACAACATGAAAATCCTTCATAAATACCGAATATTTCTGGATTGCTTCCGAAACCTGGATTGCAAGCTCCCTGGTTGGTGTTAAAACCAGCATGGACGGATTTTTACCTTCAAAATCAAGGCGTGAGAGCAGCGGCAGGGTAAAAGCGGCGGTTTTGCCTGTTCCTGTTTGCGCTGTACCCAGCAAATTTTTACCTGACAAAAGCAGGGGTATTGTTTGCGTTTGTATTGGTGTTGGATTTTCGTAGCCCGCTTTTTGAACGGCCTGCATTACACTTGGGGATAGCCCCAAACCGGCGAATGTACATTCGCTCTCGGATTTTTCTTCCTCTTCGCTCATGGTTTTGCTATCTATCCTATTGTCGCAAAACCCTTGCGCTCTGTGGATAGAATTTCCTCGGAAAACAAATATAGCAAAATTTTCGGAATTTGTCAAATGTTTTTTAAATGTGCGGTCTGAGTCCCGGTTTTCAAATCCGGTTTCGCCGGCTCAGAAAACTCCGCCTTGTTCAAAATTTTCGCTTTGCTCAATTTATAACCATTAAGCGCCATCTCCTCCTTCAACGGCAATATCGCTTTCTTGAATTTGGACTTCCCGCCTTTTCCGTTGTTTTCCGTGTCTTCGCCTTCTTCATCGTCCTCTTCATATTCGTTTGGAATACTGGCGTATTCTTCGGATTTTATAAAGTTGGCGAATTCATCAAATATCGCCATCATTCTCATGGCTATAAATTCCATATCGCCTTGCTCCCCCCCATCTTTGGTTTTGCAGGATGTAGCATCCGCCTCTATTTTCAATTCCAGGCATTTTGAGGTTTTAAGCCGCATGGCCTCTTCCTTTGTTTTGCAGTTTGAGAGAGCACGGCGAAATTCATCCCGTTCCTTTTCTATCTTCATCGCCTTTTCATACAGTTTCGGCTCATGAATTCTCAAAAATTCCTTTTCTTCGTGAGACAACCTTCTTCCGGATTTCATTTTGTTTTTTATATCTTCAATTCTCTTGGTTTTAATCCAGTCGCTATCCGGATTTAAAAATGCCGAAACCTTATCGCTGTTTTTTGAATTTGCTGCGGAAATTTCAATTTTCTTTTGCTGCCATTTCTGTTCGAACTGGGCAGTTTTAATAAAATCCGTTATGCGCCCTATGCCGTTGAAATACATAGCAGCCTCCTTTTGCTATTATATCGGCATATTTTGGGAAAACTTTAATTTTCTAATTTATTCTTATGCAAAGAGCAAAATTCATAGTTCCCAATGCTTTTACAAGTATCAATTTTTTATTGGGGGTAGCTTCTATATGTTGCTCGGCAGGTTTATTCGGGATTAAAGACCCTGTTTTTATAGGTGCGCAATT
The DNA here is from genome assembly GCA_031273195.1 of Candidatus Fibrimonas sp. GTDB lineage: Bacteria > Fibrobacterota > Fibrobacteria > Fibrobacterales > Fibrobacteraceae > Fibrimonas. The sequence continues at coordinate 8,443 of JAISSJ010000023.1, read as the reverse complement.
GATAATTTACTGTACGCTTTTAGATAAACTGGACGGCTTTGCCGCAAGAGCCTTTAATGCAAGCTCTGATTTCGGTGCCCAGTTTGACAGCCTTGCGGATTTAATAGCCTTTGGCGTAGCACCTGCCTTTATGCTCATGTTCGCCTATAAAAACTTTGCAGCGGAATGGTTTGATTCTCATCACGTAGCCATCTTTGCCGGCTCTGCCGTTTACATGGTGTGCGCCGCTATGAGACTTGCCAAATACAATGCCTTGGATAGCGATTCCTACCCGGACTACTTTTCCGGAATGCCCTCAACTTTTGCGGGGGTGGCAAATGCCATATTCATGGTTTTGCTGTGCAAATACAAATTTTTCAACTCTTGCCAGGAATTATTTTACATTCCCCTTGTGACATTGGTTTTAACGGGAATATTAATGATTAGCCCGCTCTTTCTGGCCAAACTTAAAAAACGCAAAAGCCGTATAGTGAACATATTTCAAGTGATAAATATAGTGATTGCTTACGTAGCGGGGTTTGCCATGATTATTCCCGAATACTTAATGGCCTTGGTTTTGATTTACTTTATAATAGGTTTTGGCTACGGCATAATAAACCGAGGCTCCATAATCAGCGATCAAGGGAATAAAAGCGTAGCGAAGGCGGAGGATTAAATGGAACAATCTGCAAGTGATACTCTGTATTATGTATGGTTTATTGTTATCATAGCCATTTTGACCATTCTGTTTGTGGCAAAATTGAAGTTTGATAAGAATTTTGAAAAAAGAGAGGAAAGGCGCAGGCTGCTCTCGTATTCAAAGGCAAGACTTGCGCCGAATGAAGAGGGGCAAAGCCGGACATTGAAGATCAAGAGAATAAAATAAATGCTAAACGAGTTTGCTCCTGCCAAAGTGAATCTCTTTTTATCCGTTATAAAAAAAAGGGAAGACGGTTACCACTGCATTGGCACCATGTTTCACACAATTTCCTGCGGCGATGTTCTTTTTGGCGAATTGAACAAGCGTGGGGAAATATCCGTTTTTTACAACAAACCGCAGGAATATCCGCCCGAAAAGGATTTGATTTATAAAGCTGCTGTTAAATTAAAGGAAATATACAAGGTTTCAAGCGGCGTTAATTTTTATTTGGAGAAGAATTTGCCTTTGGGTGCCGGTTTGGGCGGCGGAAGCTCCGATGCGGCAGCGGCTTTAAGGCTTTTGAATAAATTATGGGGATTAAATGCCAATTTGGCGGAATTAGAGCGAATAGGGGCGATTTTGGGTGCGGATGTAGCATTTTTTGTGCGAGGCGGGGCGGCTTTGGCAGAAGGCATAGGCGATATTTTAACGCCGCAAAATCCAATAGACGGTAACAACTGCGCAGTTCTTGTAGCTACCCCGGAATGTGCCGTTCCCACCGCAGAGGCGTATAAAAACATTATCCCGGCCGGCGAGGAACGGTGGCAAAATTTTGCGACAGGTGTAAAAAATTGCGCTTTTACCGACCCTTTGGACAATTCATGGGATTTTTTTAACCATTTTGAAGGCTGGGTGTTTGAAAAATACCCTATTATAGCCTCTCTCAAGCAAAAATTGAACGCTTGCGGTGGAAAATCCATGCTTTCCGGGAGCGGTTCAAGCGTTTTTTCCCTGTTCTCTTCTTTGGAAAATGCGGTAAAAGCCCATGATCGGGTTAAAAATGAATGTAGATTTTTACAGATTGCGAGGTTGATAAGCACTTGACAAAACCGCAAAAAAAAGCTAAATTTATATATCCATCTTTAGGAGGGATGGCCGAGTGGTTTAAGGCGCACGCTTGGAAAGCGTGTTTACTTCACTGTAACGAGGGTTCGAATCCCTCTCCCTCTTCTTGCCCAAATGCGCATAGACAGCAATTTTTATTTGGAAACCCTAAGCCTTGGCGAAGTTTTTTTAAGCCCGGAAGAAAGTTTGCATATTGCCAAATCCTTTAGGGCGCATATAGGCGATAGCCTGGAATTGTGCGATGGGAAGGGGCGTTTTGCGAGTGCAGAGGTTTTGGAAGCCAATCCCAAAGCCTGTAAAGTTCTGGTAAAAAGCATAAGCGAACAGGAGCCACGGCCCCAGACTCACCTGGCTATAAGCTGCCTTTCCGATAGCGGCGAAGAGGAAATAGCTTTCCACGCCGCACAACTGCCGCTTGCCGCAATCCACCTGCTTAGAACAGAAAGAAGCCTAGAACCCAGAAACTCCGATTTAGGCAAACTTCGCCGCCGAATGGAAGCGAAAAGCCTGGTCGCATTAAAACAAAGCCGCAAATCCTGGCTAACAGAGATAAAAGCTCCGGTTTACCTAAGCGACTTTCTGGAAACCTTCAGCGGAAACTTAATAGTATGTGATAAAAACGGCCAACCAGCCACTAGCCACTTGCCACTTGCCACTAAAACAGCCATACTAACCGGTCCGGAAGGCGGCTTTTCTCCTGCCGAGCTTGAAACCCTGAAAAGCAAAGGTGCTTTTTTCCTTTCGCTCGGAGATACCAGGTTGCGAGCGGTAACGGCCCCAATCATTGCACTGGGAAAGCTACTTTTTCCTGTTCTGCCAAAACTGCATGAAAAAACCCAAAGCCAACCCGGCACCGCCAATCCATACTAAAAATTCTGCGGAATCCACCACTTCCGGCTCTTCTTTGCAAAAGCGCGCGGCAAGCAAGCAGCCGCACGTAAAAACAATGCAGAAAAAATTCCACTTTCGCCAAAAGCCCATATTATCCGGCAGTCTAGGGAACAAACGCATATAAATCTCCTGTAAAAACCCAAGTTCCAAGTCCTAGCATAACCAAAAAACTAACCGCAATATTCGCCAAAAAAAAGTCTCTGTTCACCATGTCCAAATCATTTGATTTTCTAAATAGATGCATATACAAAAGAACCGAAGCGATAATGGCTAGAGCCACCCACCAGGGCAAGCCCAAGTTCCACCAAAGACCTATAAAACCCGCAAACCCAAGCATGGCAACGTGGCATAGCAATGCTATAAGCATGGATTTTTGAACGCCGAATTTCACAGGTATGGAATGCAACCCCAATTTCTTGTCCGATTCCATATCCTGGCTTGCGTAAATTATGTCAAAGCCGGCCATCCAGAGCATTAGCATAATTCCAAGTGCGGCAGGAAACGGGGCAGGGTAGCCCTTAACCGCAACCCATGCTCCGAGCGGGCTTAACCCAATGGCAATGCCCAGCATAAAATGCGAGAGGCAAGAAAAGCGTTTCCAAAGCGAATAGGAGAGCAAGAACAGGAACAAGGGCAGGCTGCAATAAAAAGCAAAAGGATTTAAAAGCCACGCAAAAAAAACGAATGCCGCACAGTTTGCAATTATGAAAAGCACAACATTTCTTTTTGAAATTTTGCCCGCCGGAATGTGCCGTGCCGCCGTGCGAGGGTTAAGGGCGTCTAATTTTGCATCTGCCAGTCTGTTAAAGGCCATTGCTCCGCTGCGGGCTGTGAACATGCAGGCCAAAATGAGCAAAATGATTTCAGGAGCGGGCAAACCCTCTGCGGCAACCAGCATGGAAGCGAGTGCAAAAGGGAGTGCAAAGAGCGTATGGCTTAAACGAACAAGTTTTCCGTATTCTGTTATTGGGGATAACATATGGTGTGTTGAAATATAGAAAAATTGTCTGAACCCTGACAAGAGCTTGTCTTGGAAGCTCTCGCATTCATCTACGCTTTTGCTGTTAAGACTTTTCTTGAAAGGGAAGTCCAGCGTAAACTGGGCATATTTGCCTTTCGGCGCGATTTCTATGTCATTTTCCATATTACTTAGATGCATTTCAGAGGAAAAAAATTGATTTTCGTCATTTTTTTCTAAAAATCAAATTCCCCCTTGACAAAGCATTTTTATTTTTCTACATTTTAATACAATAGGAGGGGGTAAACCGTTAACAAGGAGGTCAATATGGCCACATTTTCAAATAACGCTGAATCAAAAAGCGTTTTAAGAGACGTTCCTGCGGCAAACCAGGAACAAAGCAGCCCGGCTTTACCGCTAGACCCGGCAAAATCTGCCGGTGTAAATGATGAGGATGAACACATCATTCGCAAAAGCGATTCGCTCATTGGTAGCAGGCTATAAAATGCTAAAATTATTATTACTTATTCTATAAAAATAATATATATTTAAGTTAAGGAGTCAATATGCGAAATATAATCACTAATGACCTCGACAAGTGTATAGGTTGCAATCGTTGTGTGAGGGTCTGCCCCATATATGAGGCCAATTTTGCTTGGACCGATGGCAACGGGAACGTTAAAGTCAGAATAGAAAATAGCAAGTGCGTAGCCTGCGGTAGTTGCTTGGAAGCATGTCACCACGGCTCCAGGCACTACGAAGATGACACAGAACGCTTCTTCAATGATTTGAGATCCGGGGTTCCAATCAGTGTATTTGCCGCACCGGCGGTAAAATCCAATTTTGATGACTACGAAAGGATATTTACATGGCTACGCTCGCTGGGAGTGAAATCCATTTACGACGTTTCTTTGGGAGCAGATATTTGCACCTGGGCACACATTCGGTATATTCAAAAAAACGGGCCTAAACCCATTATATCCCAGCCATGCCCGGCTATTGTGAATTATATTTTGATACATCGCAACGGATTAATTAAACATCTGTCTCCTGTGCATTCGCCCATGCTTTGCACGGCGGTATATATGAGCAAATACGAAAAAGTGGGAACAAAAATAGCGGCATTGTCTCCATGCGTGGCAAAATCCTATGAATTTGAAGCTACCCATATCGTGGATTACAATGTGACCTTCAAAAAACTGAGTGAATACATGCAAAATAACCATGTAGCGCTGCCTTCTAATCGGAGCGGATTTGATAATTATAAGGCTGGCCTTGGCTCCCTTTATCCCATGCCGGGCGGCTTAAAGGAAAGCGTAGAGTTTTATGCCGGAAAACAGTTTAGAGTGGATAAGTCGGAAGGGCCCCGCCATGTATATAGGATGATAGGCGAATATGCCAGGGCACCGGTAGAAAGGCTTCCCGTTCTATTTGATGTGCTGAACTGCCAGGAAGGGTGCAATGCCGGAACAGGTTGCGTAAAAGGCAAGGATTTTTTTGAAATCAGCGTCAAAATGGATGCTTTGCGGCAGGCGGCAATCAAGGAAGGCAATGAGCAATACGCAAAGGAGCTTTTCAACAAATTTGACGAAACTTTGAAACTGGATGATTTTATCAGACAATATATTCCAACTCCCTCACGTTCCATTCGCATAACCCCGGATAAAATAGAAGAGGCTTTTATTGCGCTTGGCAAATATGACAAAGAGTCGAGAGATTTCAGTTGCGGTGCGTGTGGCTGCGATAACTGCCTGGATATGGCCTGGCAGGTGGCGAAAGGCATAAATATTCCTGAAAACTGCGCAAAAAAAATGCACGATGAAGTTACAAAAGAGCATAACGAGGCAATAGACCTTTCAAAAAACAATCTGAAAAGTTTTGAAACCGTTTTCAGTGAAACATCCAATATCAAATCAAAGATGGAAGGAATTGTTTCCAATATAAGCGATATAACTGCGGCTATCGTCTCGTACGACCGCATGGTGAAGGATATAGAGAGAATATCCGAGAGGGTCAATATCATAGCGCTCAATGCGTCTGTGGAAGCGGCAAAAGCCGGCCAGTATGGGCTTGCCTTTGGGGTTGTTGCCAAGGAGATAAGAACCCTCGCTCAAAGTTCGGCAAATTCGGCAATGCAAACAAAAGCGGCATCTGAAAAGGCGAATATAGCGATAAAGACGGTAAACGAAACAGTATCTGAAGTAAACGAAAGCGTGAAATCGTCTTACGAAAATATATCGACGGCTACGGAGAGTTCAAAAAAGCTGTTGGGCAAATAGCAAAATGTATAACGCAAGGTCTTCAAAAGCTGTGGAATTTATAGACCACCGTGAAATTTTGGATACGTTGGAATACGCCCGAAAAAATAAAGATAACCGTGAATTGCTCTTGCAGATTATCAACAAGGCAAAGGAATATAAGGGGCTTTCCCACCGTGAAGCCGCTGTTTTGCTGGAATCGCAGGAATATAACCTTCAAATTGAAGAGCTGGCAAAGCAGATTAAGGAGAAATTTTACGGCAAGCGAATAGTGATGTTTGCGCCTCTGTATTTGTCAAATTACTGCGTGAATGGCTGCACCTATTGTCCCTACCATTTTAAAAATGAAAATATCAGAAGAAAGAAACTTTCACAGGAGGAAATTCGCCGTGAAGTCATCGCTTTGCAGGATATGGGGCATAAGCGTTTGGCTTTGGAGACCGGAGAAGACCCCGTGAACAGCCCCATTGAATATATTTTGGAGAGCATAAAAACCATTTACAGCATTAAGCACAAAAACGGGGCTATTCGCCGGGTGAATGTGAATATAGCCGCCACGAGCACGGAAAATTACGAAAAATTAAAAGAAGCCGGCATTGGAACATATATCCTGTTTCAGGAAACCTATCACAAAGAGAGCTATGAGAAATTGCACCCGACAGGCCCCAAGCACGATTATAATTACCACACCGAGTCTATGGACAGGGCTATGTCTGCGGGCATTGATGATGTTGGGGTTGGGGTGCTGTTCGGTTTGTATTCATATTCTTATGATTTGGTCGGTTTGCTGATGCACGCCGAGCATTTGGAAGCTGTTTTCGGATTTGGCCCGCACACCGTAAGCGTTCCACGCATTCGCAGAGCAGCCGGTGTTAATCCTAAAGATTTTGAACATGCCGTAAGCGATGATGTGTTTTCGAAAATAGTTGCGATTATCCGCATAGCCGTTCCCTATACCGGAATGATTGTTTCAACCAGAGAGGATGAGCAAACGAGAGAGAGGGTTTTGTCTCTTGGCATATCTCAAATAAGCGGGGCTTCTTCCACCAGCGTTGGCGGATATGCGGAAAAGGAAAAGGCGGAGGACAACAGTGCCCAATTTGAAGTGATAGATAACCGTTCTTTGGATGAGATAGTAGGGTGGTTGCTGCGTTTAGGGTATGTTCCGAGTTTTTGCACCGCCTGTTACCGCCAGGGGCGTACCGGCGACCGTTTTATGACTATGGTAAAAAACGGGCAGATAGCCAATATTTGCCAAGCCAATTCTTTGATAACTTTGAAGGAATATTTGAATGATTATGCCGGTGAAGCGACCAAAGCCAGCGGGGAAAAGGTGATTAGCGACCAGTTGGAGTATATCCCCAGCCCTAAAATTCGGGAAAAAACCGAGGCGTTTTTGCAGCAGATAAACAATGGGGAAAGGGATTTTAGGTTTTAGACGGAATAATCTCTGTGCAGGTTGTTTGTTTGCCGCCCATGTAGATTACGCAATACATTGTAATATACCTACAAGGCAAAACAATTTTAGCAACGCCACGTAGCAAAGGGTTGGAAATATTTTCTATATTTACGACTATGCTTGATAAAGAGTTTTCATATTACCTTAAACACCAGAGCGAGTTGTTGAAAAAATACAATAACCGCTTTATAGTGGTTATTGGGGAAAAAGTCATTGGCGATTACGATAGCCATGAACAGGCGTTATTTCAAACCAAGAAGAAGCACAAGCTAGGTACCTTTCTGATACAGGAATGTACTGAAGGAGAAAGAGCCTATACCATGACTTTTCATTCGAGGGTATCTTTCGCTTGAATATTACAACGCCTAAATCATTTACAATAGAATACAATGGGTTAGCAAGTTCTTTGAACACGCCTTGCGGAATTTGCGAGGCGATTGACATAAGCGAGCCGCAGGCAGGTTTGAAACATCCTCCGATTATGCAATTCAACGCATTATGGGATACCGGAGCTGAAGGGTCTGTGATATCCGAAAGAGTAGTTAAATCGCTTGGGTTGGAGCCAACCGGAGTAGCAAGGGTATATCATGCTAACGGCGAGTCTATGGTAAACACTTACAGCGTAAACATTTTTTTGCCGAACAACGCTGTTTTCTATGTTCCGATGGTTACTGAAGGCATCTTAACAGGCACAGACGTATTGATTGGCATGAATATTATTTCAAGAGGCGATTTTACTGTGACGGCATCTAAAGGCAAAACCAAATTCTCATTTCAAATACCATCTACGCACGATACGGATTATGTGAAGGAACATAGTTCCAAAATCGCTCCGATTGTTAAAGAAAAGACTCCTGGACGGAATGCTCTTTGTTCTTGCGGCAGCGGAAAAAAATATAAACATTGCTGTGGGAAATGAATAATCATTAGTGAGTAGAGACGGATAATTATCCGTCTCTACAACGTTACCTCCCGCACTTAACGCCCGGCTTGCTGGCTGTCCACCGGGCTTCGCCGCGCACCATTTTCAGGCCTTTGTTTTGCGTGTCGCACTTGGATTTGTTCTCCTTTGTGTCTTTCATCTCTGTGCAGGTTGTTTGTTTGCCGCCCATGTAGATTACGCAATACATTGT
>JAISSJ010000109.1 GCA_031273195.1 Candidatus Fibrimonas sp. | reverse complement strand
ATAGCCGGTTTGTATATTGAAGCCGGATTTCAGGTTGGATTTCCAATAAGTTCCAAAGCAACGGTAAGCAGCGGCAGCAGTTCCCCAATCCCATTCAAAGACGAATTTTCCGACTTCAGGGTAAAAATAGATTACGGGCCTGTCTTTGGCTTTGGGATGGGTATAGATGACTTCAGCATTGGAGTAAGAATAACTATCCCCTTGACAAAACTGGACAAATACGGCACAGTTAATGCCCCAAGCGTAGGCAGCTTTACTCTTGCTTATGATTTCTTTTAACGAAGCGGTATTGGAAGAAGCCAAAAAATAAATCTTCTCACAATTCCACGTGATCTATCAACCTGGTTTTCCCAAAATAACAGGCAACCAAAACAACAGCATTCCTTAAAACCTTCGTTCCCACGGGCATCAGATCATTTTTATTCACAATTTCAACGTATTGAATTTTTCCGCTTGCCCGCTCTATCCTTTCTTTGACAGCACTCTTCAGCTTTGCAGCGGAAACTTCTCCTTGCCCATGCAATTTCTTAGCTGCCAAAAGCCCCGCATAAATAGAACCTGCTGCCGCTCGCTCTTCGGTGCTCAAATATTCGTTGCGGCTGGACATTGCGAGTCCGTTTTTTTCCCTTATTGTCCTTGCCCCTATGATTTTTACGGAGAAATTCAAATCACAGGCCATTCTGCGAATTAAATGGAGTTGCTGAAAATCCTTTTCGCCAAAATACGCTTTGCACGGCATGGCAATGTTGAAAAGTTTTGCCACCACGCTGAGAACGCCGGCAAAATGCCCTGGGCGGTAAGCTCCGCAATAAAGATTTTCAAGCGCAGGGTTATGCACAAATGTTTGCAAAGGCAAGGGGTACATATCCTTGGGCTCCGGCGCAAAAACAATGCTCGCTCCGGCTTCACCGCAAAGCTTTGCGTCTGCAAGCAACCTGCGGGGATATTTCGCAAAATCCTCATTTGCCCCAAACTGCACGGGATTGACAAAAATGCTCACTATGGTTACATCATTGCTCTTTACCGACTTTTCTATAAGAGAAACATGGCCTTTATGCAAAGCGCCCATAGTCGGAACCAAACCGATGCTCTTTCCCTGAGCGAGCATCTTTTTTGAAATTTTTTGCAATGCTGGCGAACTGCGGATTATTTTGCTTTTTTCTGCATGTTTTCGCATGTGCTTTCCAAAGGGCAAAATGACAGCACGGCTGCCGTGAAAAATGGCATCCATAGGGCATAGCAAATATATATTGCCGCCGAATGCAGCAAATTTTCGGAAGCGAGCATCGGCAGCTCCATAATGCAAAAGGTCACGTCCATGATAATCAACAGGGCAATGGTGAGCAAACAGACCGGAATGGTTTTGCGAACTCCGCTTACTATCGCTCCGAGCATGGTTTTCTTGGTTTTTGTGTTTTTGTGAATTTGATAGCCAACCACAAAAATCAGGTGAAAGGCATCTGCAAAGAACACGGAAATAAGCCCCAGCCATGCCAAATTTGAAACCCCTAAGAACAATAGCCATGCGGAAAAGGAATAAGCCAAAAGAAGAAGCGGCAATATGGGTTTTACAATCAGGCTGCGAATAAAAAAGAAACACGTTAGGGCTATTATAAATATACATGCCAAAAGAATTTGCGCTATGTTTGCGAACTCTCCAATGACTATTACAAGCAAACAGTTAAAAAGCAAAAAGAAAAACCAAAGCAAACCGCACTTGAAGCCAAAAAAAATCCACCTGAAAATGAACAGGGCGAGAATCGCAATGACAATTCCGTAATTTTCGGTTATCGCATGGAAGTTGCGTTGCACAAAAACAGCCATAGCTTCTTCCACCTGCTCCGAAAGCGGCTGTATTGAAACCAGAATTCCATCTATATTAAACAGAGCTATTGCACAAAGCAAAACAGCAACCAACATTTCTATAAGCCTAAAGCGAATAGAATACTCCGACAATTTCTGCACAAGCGATACTTTTTCTCTCAAATCCATTTGCGGGATAAATATAGAAAAGTATCTTCAACGCTTAACTGCCCTGGAGCCAGGGCCTTGCCTATTGAGGCATAGGTTAAATTCGCGCCTTCCTTCAGAGAACGAGTGCGGCTTTCTTGGCCATGCTCTCCCATTGCAAAAGCGGAAAGCAGTTCGAATTTCTCTCCGTATTTTTTCGCAAAACCGTACAGAGGCCGGGCATCATTTTCGGAGTGCGCCATAGCTGCTACCTTGCAGCCGCAAGCCCCCGATTTTAAGCATTCCTCGGCAAATTCGCATAGCTCCTGCTCACTCGGAACCCTATCAAACAGGTGCCAAGAGCATATTATTTTTGCACGTCTCTTGAGCTGGGAAAAATCCACACCTCTTTCCATATCTATCCAGTCCAAAGTTTTGCCGTTATTTAAAATCCTTTCAAACAATTCGTTTCGCTCGCCGGCACGGTCGTTTTCCCATTTTCCGCCATCCATCTCAAGGCGAATTGTGCCAAGGCGAAGAGCCTTTGGGTTAAGCTCGGAAACTTTTTGCGAAAGCCCGTTCCATTCGGCAACGTCTTTGAACAAATCATAGCGAATTTCCAGAACTTCGCATCTCTCAATTATTGCGGTTTTCGCTAAAACTTCCGGGCTTATTAAGCCTGCTATGAATTTTTGTTTTTGCTGAAACATTATGGAAAATATACTATATTCTACTTGTGGCAAATCCATTAGGCATATTTTTTTCGCGGCTTGCTCCGGAAGACAAGCAGTTTATAAAGAAAGTCGGAATTTTTTTGACGGTTTTGCTCATTTTGAGCGGAGGCGCCTTTTACTATTATATACGTTACGGAAAGGGGGTTGTAGAGAAACTGGAAGAAAAAATCACGCAAACCGAAATCCCGGCAGATACAACTAAAGATACTATTAAAAATACAGATACCAGCACAATGACTTTTGATATGCCGGCAAGCCCGGAAGTTCCGGATTATGAAGAACCGCCGCCCGTTGTTGAACAAACGGAAAAAGACCCTTTTGACGAAGATTTTGACGGACAAGCGCATTTGGAGCTGATGAGACAAAATGCGAGCAAGTACAACTATAAAATGGCATACAGGCACGGAGCCAGGATTATAAGCGCCCTTCTTGCGGATCCTAAGCTCAGCATAGAATGGGGGCATATTCTGCTGGAAGCGGGCAAACCGCAGGAAGCGGTTTTAGTTCTGCAACAAATAGCTTCAAAAGATACCGTTAAAACCGAAGTTGCCATAGATATGGCCTTTGCCATGCTGCGTTCCGGCAACGCAGACGGCGCAATAGAATTTTTAGACGAAAAAATGAAAAACAGCAAGGATATGAATTTGCTGGCTGCAAAAGCCGCTATAATCGGAGAGCATCCGGACATGGCAAAACGCGCTGCCGCCGGGCCGATTTTTTCAAAATACATGAAAAACAAGAAACTTTCTCCGGATGCGGATTATTGGTACGGCAGATTTTTGATGCAAAGAGGCGATTATAGAGATTCCAAAATTTATTTGGAGCGCGCGGCAAAAGCAAAACCCAATGAACCGCGTTACATAGCAAGGCTTGGCATGGCTGAGTTCTATCTTAAGCGAGATTCCGATGCAGAGGTCCTTTACAAAAAAGCCCTGCAAATAAATCCTTATGACTATAACACATGGTTCAACCTGGGCGAACTCTATTTGAGCGTGGCAAACGAAAGCAGTTTCTCCCCGGAAATACGGCAAAAAACCCGTAAGGCTTTTGAAGCCTATTTGAAAACCTTGGAACACGACTCTCTCCATGCAAGCGCGAATTATCGTATTGGGCTGATATTAAACGGAAACGGCCAGCATAAGGAAGCTATTAAGCATTTAAATATCGCCTTGAATAAAACACCCCGCGACATTCCCATAATGCAGCAGCTCAGCTCCGCTTACATAAAAATCGGCGACACTGCGCAATCCGTGAGTTATTTAGATACAATTTTGCAAATAGACCCGTTTAATAAAATAGCTGCAAGTGAATTCAATAGAATTGTAAAGTTGAGAATGGAGAATAACAAGTGAACCGGAGTTGATATGAAAGGCATAGGCAATGTCACAAAAAAGGATTTGGTGAGTGAGATTTCGTCCAGGACGGGATTACCGCAGATTGAAACAAAAAAAATAGTGGAATGTTTTTTGGATTCGGTTGCCCGATCTTTAATTGAAGGAAACAATATTGAGATTCGCGGCTTTGGGCGTTTTAAAATTCGCAGTAGAAACGGCTACAAGGCACGTAACCCCCGCACCGGGGAACCCATAGAAGTGGAAGCCGGAAAAAAACCGGTATTTGAACCCAGCAAGGAATTGAAAAGGGTGCTGAACAAAATCTAACAACCGCCGATTTATTCGTTTTTTTTAAAAATACTCTTGACAAACCGGTCTAATATTTCTATATTTAGATCAAAGTTCAACCCAGAGGTATAAAATGAAAGTCAAAAAATCCCTGTTCTCATTACTTTTTGCAAGCTCATTAATACTAATAGCCTGTTCTTCAACAGTCCGTTTTAAAGTGCTTGACAAAGAAACTAAAGAGGATAATGAATCTCCCCGCGGCAGAGACCGCGGGGTATCTAGCAGCCTTATTTTAGCCCAAAATCGAATAACGACAGTTGTAGTGGCTGCTTGAACATTGGTTTATACTCTGCTTCTTTTCC
>JAISSJ010000079.1 GCA_031273195.1 Candidatus Fibrimonas sp. | reverse complement strand
ATGATGAGGATTGGAGGGGGGGGGGGGGGGAGGGGGGAAACAAGCATAGAGACATTTATTGAAGCTGTAGCACCCCCACCGCAAATCCCACTCCAAAAGTAGTTTTTTGCCCCAAAAACAAAACACGCTCCAGAGCCTGTGCTAGAGGGTGAGCCTCCGCAGGAGGCTCTAAAAGGGAGCGTTATGTTGGCCAAAAAGGGCATTTGAGAATAATATAGAAAAATAAAAGAGGTTTGGCGAGTTTTTTTGATTTTTTGCCATTTTTTTGGGAAAAACGGCGATTTTTGCACAATAATGCGTGCTGCCGAGCCTTGGGACGTGGCTTTTGGCAAAGAAAAGCAAGCATAGCAGGTGCAGCATTTACTAAATTTTAATTAGGTTTTCAAATGGAGCGTTTTAGAAATGCATACCTTGCAAAAAGAAATTGAAACATATAACGAATTTTTGCCGAGTTTATTGGATAAAAATGACGGGCAGTATGTTTTGATTAAAGGCAATAAATTAGTCGGCACTTTTGCCGACATAGGGGATGCCTTAGATAGAGGCTATGAAGAATTTGGAAAGCCCCCTTTTTTAGTGCGTAAAATTTCCGCAGTCCCCGAAGTCCTAGATTTTTCCAATAATTTCTTAATGGCTTGATTTTATGCCTATTATAAATATAAAATTGCAAAACCTAAAACAAGAAGGTCCTGTAATGGATATTTTAGGTTTAGGTATATTGGTTTATAACGGTAAAGACAGCTCGTTTTCGCTTTCTTTTTAGATATGAAGTCATCTCAATTTATTTTTCTAAATTCCTCTTTATGAACTGCAAAAACGTGAAAATCAAATGGCTAAACAAGGATGTGGCTTTTGAACATTTGGTTTTGGCCGGCGACATTGGCGGAACCAATACCAATTTGGCCTTGGTCGGCATAAAAGACGGGAAATTCTCCATTGTGGTGGAAGCGATTTTCCCTTCAAAGGAAATTACGGGTTTAGCCGAGCCTATAAAGGAGCTTCTTGGCGAGGCTGGGAAAGAACGCCCCGGCTTGGTTGCCAAGCGCGGTTGTATATGCGCCGCAGGGCCTGTTGCGCAGAACTTCTGCAAAATGACAAATCTGGATTGGGATATTGACGGCAATGCCCTTTCAAAAGAACTGAGCATCAATATACTTGTGATAAACGATTTTTTAGGCATAAGCTATGGCATTCCCACTTTGGATGTGAACAATCCTGAGCAGATTTTTGCCTTTAAGCACACAGATGGTTCTACCCCTGCTCCCCGCAAAACAACCAAGGCGGTTATCGGGCCGGGAACTGGTTTAGGTGCCGGGTTTTTGACTTGGAACGGCACGGATTATATTCCGAATTCCTCCGAAGGCGGGCATTTGACATACGCTCCTTTTGACGAAGAGAGCCAGTCCTTCAGGGATTACATGAGAAAACGATTAAATGAGGTTCCGGACGTTGAGGTGCTGGTTTCCGGCACAGGCATTCAGAATCTTTATGAATGGCAGCGAGACACAAAGGGCTTGCCGAAAAATGATGCCTGGGCGGAAATTGAAAACGCAAAACCAACCGACAGGCCGCGCCTCATCTCCAAGTTAGCCGACAGTGACCCTGTGGCTGCTTCCATGCTGCGTTTGTTCGTAAAAATGCTGGCTCGCTATGCAAGCGATATTTCCACATTGCTTTTGCCATTTGGCGGTTTGTACTTGGCGGGCGGCGTTGCGCAAAAGGAACTGCGCTGGCTTGTTGACGATAACCTGTTTATGAAGTACTACGAAATGGCTTACAACAAAAACATAAAGCCGCTTTTGCAGCAGGTGCCTGTTTACCTGATAAAGGATTATTCCATTAGCTTGTACGGTGCGGCAAATGCGTGTTTGAAACTTGTGGTTTAATTTTACATCCTGGTCTTAGTGCCTTGCTTGCGTTGCGGCATAAAGGGATTGGTTGTCTGGTTGCTCTTTTCCGTGCTTGTGGATTGCACACCGATAGCAACAGGGGTGTTGGATTCCAAACCATCCAGCACTTGAATTTTTGCTCCATCGGAAATTCCAAGATTCACTCGCTGAACTTGTAAAGCACCGCCGCTTCCAAGTACCCAAACCCTGCCCCTGTTTTTGTTATCCGCCCGTTTGCCGGAGCCTTCTCTTTTAGTGGGTTCTTCCGTTGATTGCGGAGTGTAGCCGGGAGTGTTTTGGTCCGGTTTGAATTGCAGGGCGCGCATGGGAATGGTTAAAACCTGCAACGCTTCTTCAACTACTATCTCGCAATTAGCCGTCATGCCGGGCAAAAGTTTTTGGTTTGGGTTGCTCGCCCTTATTATCACAGTGTAGGTCACAACATTTGAGAGTATGTTCGGCGAGAGCCTAACCTCCTGAACCTCACCGGAGAATTTATCGCTTGGAAAGGCATCAACGGAAAACTCAACTCGCTGCCCCGTTTTCACCTGCCCAATATCCGCCTCGTCAACATCGGCTTTCACTTCCATTTGGGTCAAGTCCCGTGCAAGGGTGAACAGGGTTGGCGCAGAGAGCGATGCCGCCACCGTTTGCCCTGCTTCAACGGCTCGGTTCAGCACAATGCCGTCTATGGGGCTTTTTATTATGCAGTTTTGCAAATCCAGTTCTGCCTGTTCCAAATTGCTCCTTGCGCTTGTCAAGCTGCTCTGCGCATTCTTATATCTGTATTCGGCGGTTTCCAAATCGGTTGCGGCAACGGAGCCTTTTTGAAACAGTTCGCTAATCCTGTCGTAATTCCGTTTTTGGTATTGCGTCTCGTTTACAGCAGACCTGTAAGCGGCTTTTGTTTGCTCAACCTTTGCCTTTGCCTTTTGCGGGTCTATTTCCAAAAGCACTTGTCCTTTTGTGACGTTTTGGTTGAAATCCGTATAAATTTTGCTAACGGTGCCGGATACTTCCGTGCCAATATCAACCTGGTCTATAGGCTGCAAGCGGCCGGTAGCCGTTATTGTTTGAACAATATCTTCAAGAACCGGATAAATAACCTCCAAATTCACTTCTTTTTTTGCTTTTTTTTGTTTATAAACGTAAAAACCTGTGCCGATAGCACCGAGAACAAGCAGAACTACTAAAATTTTTATGGGGAGTTTCATAGTGGGAATTTAGAAACTTGTTTTTCTATATCCCTTGACATTTTTGCTTTTTTTTGCTATATTTACATATCCTATGAAAAATATAGAGAATCATCGCAATATCGGAATCTCTGCGCATATAGATTCCGGAAAGACAACTTTGACGGAACGTATTTTGTTCTATACAAAGCGCATTCACGCCGTTCACGAGGTTCGTGGAAAAGACGGCGTAGGCGCGACAATGGATTCAATGGAATTGGAGCGTGAGCGCGGCATAACCATTCAGTCTGCCGCCACCTATGCGACATGGAACAATACCACCATAAATATAATAGATACTCCGGGGCACGTGGATTTCACCATTGAGGTGGAGCGTTCTCTCAGAGTTCTGGACGGCGCAATTCTGGTTCTTTGCGGCGTTGCCGGCGTTCAGTCCCAGTCCATAACCGTGGACAGGCAAATGCGCCGCTATAATGTTCCCCGCATAGCCTTTGTGAATAAATGCGACCGTGCAGGAGCAGACCCTTTCCGTGTAGCCAACCAGCTTCGTGAAAAACTCAACCATGTTTCCTGCCTAATGCAAATCCCCATAGGCCTTGAAGACAAGCTAAAAGGCGTTGTTGACCTGATCAAAATGAAAGGCTATCTTTTTGAAGGGCAAAACGGCCAAGATCTCAAGGAAATTGACATACCCGAAGAGCTTAAGGAGCAGGCAGACGAGTATCGCCACAAACTGATAGAGACCGTTGCGGATTTTAACGACCACCTGATGGAGCTAGCCCTGGAAGGCAAGGATATTCCCGAAGAAATGCTCAAAGAGACCATCCGCAAAGCGACAATAGACCTCAAAATCACGCCGGTTTTCGTGGGTTCCGCCTATAAAAACACAGGCATTCAAAAACTTTTAGACGGTGTGACGGATTACCTGCCGAACCCGATGGAAGTTAAAAACATCGCCTTAAATCTGGACAAAAACGAAGAACCTACCGAGATGGAAAGCAAAGACGACAAACCCCTGGTTTGCTATGCGTTCAAATTAACAGATGACCGCTACGGGCAGTTGACATACATTCGCCTCTATCAAGGCTTAATCAAAAAAGGCTTGACCATAGTCAATATGAGCACCGGCAAAAAGGTGAATGTAGGCCGTTTGGTGCGTATGCACGCAGACCAGATGGAAGATATTACCGAAGCCGGCGCAGGCGATATTGTAGCATTGTTTGGCATTGATTGCGCAACAGGCACCACCTTCACGGACGGCTCCCTCCGCATGAACATGACCTCCATGCACGTTCCCAACCCTGTGATAGAGCTTGTTATTGAACCAAAGAACAG
>JAISSJ010000009.1 GCA_031273195.1 Candidatus Fibrimonas sp. | reverse complement strand
TAAAAACCGCCGAAAATGACATATTTTTGACTCAAATGATAAAAAAATGACAGAAAAACAGAAAAAATGGTCACAAATTGAAAAAATAATGTATATTAAGAGTGTAACATTTAAACGATGGTTTAAATGTTACAGTTTTGATAGTCATTCTCCAAGCGAATTAATGGTAGTAAATTCGCAGAATATGTGGATACCCCAAAGAGAGCCTAGACGAATGCGAGAGCTTCCAAGACAAGCTCTCGGAACGCCCAGAGCAGTTATCTGGCAGTTTTTTTGAACGTTTGTTTAAGGCAGCGGGAATTTCTGATATTAACGCAGAAGAACTTGCAGAGTATGAGGCTAATCGCATGAATATGTTGGATTACAACGCATCTATGAAGTTTGCCAGAAAAGAAGGCGTGGCTATTGGCCGGGATGAGGGTGTAGCTATTGGCGTTGAGAAAGGCATTCTGCAAACGGCCCGTAAGATGAAGGCTAAGGGCTTCAACACTGCCGTGATTTGCGAGATTACCGATTTGTCTGAAAGGGAGATTGAGGGTTTGGATATTGATGGGTAATGATAATTCTATATTATGCCTCAATATGGCAAAAATTGGCGAAAATATAATGGAAGTTTTTATGGATAATAAGTCATTTGCAGGGAGGATTTTGAAAATTTTATCCCTGTTTATAATATCAGTCGCATTTGTCTGTGTCCAGCCGGTTTCTGCTGCGAAGCAAAGCGTGGCTGTGCTGCCGTCTGAGGGGATTCTCAAAGATGAAGAATTGGATTTTTTCACAAACAAGGCTCAGGAAATAGCAGTCAAGGTTTTGCCAAAAAGCGACTTTGAGGTTTTTCCGCAGGAGGTTGTATTCAAGCGTTTAGGCGGGGTGGATAGTTATATCAAAGAATGTAAAGAAACTTCATGTATTGTGGAGTTGGGTAGAAAGGCGATGGTGGATTATATTGCACAATGCCGCATTGGGAAATTTGGCTCGGATTTGACAATGACTTTTGAACTGTATCAGGTGAGCACTTCGGGGCTTATTGACAAGTTCGTTGATAAAGCAAAAAACATTAACGGCTTGCTCGCTATTATGGAGAAAAGAATTCCAGATAGCTTTATGAAAATGCCAGGTGCTGCTCCCGAAGCAAAAACCGCTCTGCCTTCCGTTGGCGGCGAAGTTAGTGGTGGAACGTTTACAGATTCACGTGATGGCAAAAAATATAAAGCGGTCAAAATAGGCTCTCAAATTTGGATGGCGGAAAATTTGAACTACGCTGCGAGCGGCAGCAAATGTTATGAAAACAATTCGGAGAATTGCAAGAAGTATGGCCGTTTATATGATTGGAATGTAGCTATGAAGGCTTGCCCTTCCGGCTGGCATTTGCCTAGTTATGCTGAATGGGATGTGCTGATGGCTACTGTTGACGGTACTGAGACGGCAGGAAAAAAGCTGAAAGCCAAGAGCGGCTGGGATAGCTGTGAAGGAAAGTCTGGCAACGGCACGGACGAGTTCGGCTTTTCGGCCCTGCCGGGCGGCTTCGGCCTTTCGGATGGCGGTTTCAGCAGTGTCGGTAACTACGGCTCCTGGTGGAGTGCCAATGAGAGCAATAGCTACGATGCCTACTTCCGGTACATGGATTGCGATGACGACGACGCAACCTGGTACGACGGTCTCAAGTCTGACTTGCGGTCTGTCCGTTGCGTTCAGGACTAAGTCACTTCCACCTATACCACCCAAGCATCCCAAGCGGCACGGCGGCTGCAAAAAGTGGAATTTGAATAAGCTCAACCAAGGGCAAGCACCATAAAAGTTTTACGGATTTTAAACGAATGGCCCCTGTAAAAAGCAGCAAAAAATCGGAGAACAGTTTTACCGAAAAGGAGCATAAAAAAAGCGGCAGGGCATAGCTAATCGGCATAAAAAGCATAAACCACGGCGAAATTAAAAGCCATATGAAAAATGCGTATATGCAAAACAGAAAAGCGGAATAGGCCTTGTTTTCGTATTTTGCGCCGTTGCTTCCCCACCTCGCTCTTTGCTGCAAAAGCGCTTTCCAGGAGTTTACCGGAGCGGTTGGCATTATTGCGCTTGTATCCCAGTTATAGGCAAATTTTGTTCCCTGCACCTTTGCCATTCTGTGGATCAGCATATCGTCATCGCCGGAAGGCAAATCGTAAAGCCCTTCAAAACCGCCGCTTTTGAAAAACAAATCCCTGCTATAGCCAAGGGATGCGGAACTAGCCAGAATGGGTTTATTGCGGTTGAATCCGGCTGCCTCAATTAAGGTAAAACCGAGGGTTTCCAGCCTTTGATAGGCATGCAAAAAACTTTTCGCTCCATTGTTCGCCTTTGCCCCCTGCACAACGGATGCCCCGTTTGCATAGCGGGCAGCCATTGAATTCAACCAATTTGGCGGAGGAATGCAATCGGCATCTGCTATTAGCAAAAATTCGCCTTTTGCGGCTAAAAAACCTGCGTTCAAGGCTCTTTTTTTTGGCGAAGCTATCTGCGGCGAATCTTGCGGAATGTCCATAACCGAAAAATTGGGATGGCTTTCACAAAAACTGCGAACCATCTCCGGGCTTTTGTCCGTAGAGCGGTCGTTTACAACAATTACTTCCCATTTCCCCGCATAATTTTGTGAATTAATAGCATTCAAAGTATCTCCTATAAATGCCTCTTCATTTCTCATAGGAATAACAACAGAAACAAAGGGAAAATCCTGTAAATCCTTAAATCCTGAAAATCGTGGTTCAGACAATATGCCTATCCACAAATACAGCATCAAGCCTAGATAAGCTAGGCCGAGCAGGGAAGCTAAGATGATAAAAAGCATTAATGATTATGGTGCTTGGTAATCCGATTGCTTCATCGCTGTTAGCGTGTGTATGTAGCGATACCCCGTTGGCAAAATTCGGAACAAGTGGCTATCGGCTCCTCCAAAATATACAAAGAGAACTACCATGCCATAGTCAACATCCGCCAGCCACCAGATTGTAGGCAGGTCCATATTCAAGTTGGGGACACCTATGTTGCAAGTTGCACCGGGGCGGTCACCAGTGTACGCACCCCCTTCAAGCCTTGCGCATTGAGTACCCCACGGCACTTCCACATCCTTGTTGCGGAAATACTTGAAATAAGCCTCCGCATCGTTCTTCAGTTGCTCACGGGTAAGGTGCTGGCTTACGGGCAATTCGCTCCAGTCCTCTTTTGTAGAGTAGTTGTAATAGCCAGTTGCCGTGAACGCCCAATCTTCCGTAGAGGTAGCCAAAACACGGACTTCGGATATTTGACTGCCCGATACATCCAAGCGAACCCCGATAACATACGGAGGGTCATTCGCATTTTTTGAGTCTTTGTTGATTATAACCTCGGTAAATGTGGCACAGTCGGCCACATCTATAAGGTTGCGGTGGAAGTTCACGATACGAGGCTTCTTCCAAAGGCCCTCGCCGAATTTAGAGACGGTGGGGGTTACCGAGCCTGTTCTGTAATCTTGCTTGGATGCATTGTCGTACTCGCTGTACTTAGCCGCTGAGGTGAGAGTCATCAAAGTGTGGTCACCCGCTTCAAGTGCTGCCAGATAAGAGTCCACTGCTGCTGTTAGGCCGGCACGACTGCACCCAAACGGCACAATTCCGGCTGTGCTGCTGCTGGAGGCACTCACACTGCTGCTAGACGCTCTTACGCTACTGCTGGAGCCCCTTACGCTGCTGCTAGACCTCGCACTGCTGCTGGACAACACTGCCGTAACGCTACTACTGGATACTGCTGCGTCTTCGCCGTCGCCGTCGCTGCTGCTAGAGTCTTCTTCTTCCACAGAACTGCTTGTAGCCGAACTGCTGCTATTGTCTTGCGGTAAGTTGTCGTAGCTGCCGTCAGAGCTTGAACTTAGAGCAATTTCGTCAGAAGAACTGGAAAAGTCACCATCATAACATGGAGCCTCCGGAAGAGTTAGATCACAAGTTTGGGCTTCGATTCCTCCGTCACAGGCGAAAAAGAGGGATACAGATGCAAAAACAGCAAGCAAAAGCATTGCTTTTGGTAATTTTACATACATTTTCATGCCTCCGGAGCAGTTCTATTATAGTAATATAATAAATTTTTTGAAATATAGTGAACTTTTTTTAACATTTTTTTTAAAAACCCTTGACAAACATCAAAAAAATTTCTATACTTGCGGGATGGGTACGTAGTGGTAAATCCTCAAGACACTCTATCGCTCCCCTCCTGATAAGTTCGAGGTGCCTACGTATCCTTTTAATTTGCTATATTTAATTATTATGCGTATTTTAGCATTTTTAGCCTTTTTTTGCTTTGCGGCAACCTCGTCTTTTGCCCAAAAAGCCTCAAAAGATTCAATTTCAGGGGATTCCCAAGACACTTCCTCTGCAAATAAGGCTGTTTTTGCGGATGTCACCATTTTTTCGCAAATGCCCATCGGCAGCATATATGTTTTATGGTCCAATTTTGATGTTTCCGAGGATATAAAGAGGATAATAACAACCCGCAATTTTGTTTTAGAGCCTTATTTTATGCAAAACATAGACAGGGAGCAGTTTGAGCAAAAACAGATGTTGCACCTGTTTTACGAGCAAAAAAAGGCCTTTTTCAAGCTATTCCCGGACGAAGAGGACGAAGATTAGAAACCATACAAACCCTCTGTATTCCTTCTGCACGCCTTTAACAACTCGTCAAAGGGAACCTTTTTTATATCCGCCAAAACCTGTGCTATATTGGGAATCATGGCCGGGGTGCAGGTTTTGCCTCTAAAAGGCACCGGAGCGAGGTAGGGGGCATCGGTTTCCAGCAGGATTTTGTTTATGGGAATGGTTGCGGCGGCTTCTCTGATTGTTGCCGTTTTGTCAAAGGTCACCGCCCCTGTGAAGCCAAAAAAGTAATCTCCCTTCAGGGATAAAACCTTCTCCGCAAAGTTAGCGGTGCCGGTGTAGCAATGGATATGTGCCTTTATGTTTTTGCCGTCTATTTGCTGCAAAATCTCAAAAGCGTCGTTTTCTGCCTCTCGCAGGTGGAACACAAAGGGCAAGCCGGTTTTTAACCCTATTTCCAATTGCCTCAAAAACACCTTTTTCTGCAAATCCGCATTAAATTCTTTATAGTGGTAATCAAGCCCTATCTCGCCGAGCGCAAGTGCATTAGGCAGCTTCAGGTTCTCAATAATCTCAAGTTCCGCTTGTTCGCAAAATTTTTCTGCCACTAGGGGATGCACGCCAAAAGCACCGTAAATTTTAATGCCGTTGAGCGTTTTTTTTGCTAAAAATTCCTTGCCCCAGTTGAAGTCGTCCGGGTCGCAGGCCACGTGAACAATAGCCTCTGGTGCAGGGTTCATCTGTTCAAATAAAAGCTCTGCCGAGCCACCGGTTCTTTCCAGTATGGTATCTATATGGCAATGGGTGTCTATGAAGGGAGGCATTAGCGTTTCTTTGACTTTTTTTTGTTTTTTTTGCCGGATTTCTTTTCCTTGGATTTTTTGCTTTTTTCGGAGGAGCGAAATTCCCAGGGTGGGGTAGGGTTGTCGCTTGCCCAAAGCCCAAGTTTTTGGTCTTTAGCCTTGGCCTGTGCCTCTTCTAAATCCGTGCGGTTTTTGCTGTAGCTCTTATACCACCAGGCGTGGCCGTTCTTTATCATCCATAGGGAAACATTCAGGGAATCCCCCAACCAAGGCTCTCCTACCGTTCTGCCGTAAGCATCTTTGTTCACAATTCGCAGGCGAATTTCCTTGCCGTCTATAAGCTCTCTCAGGGCTTTTCCCGATTCTTCTCCATACAGTTGGTTTGTTTCCGGGGCATCTATTCCAAACATTCGGATTTTTATTGTTTGCCCGCCCTCTTTTAATTTGAAAGTATCGCCATCATGAACGTCGCCAACAATGCCTTTAACCCAGGCTTCTGCTGCAAAGCAAAAGGAGATAAAAAATAAAATTGAGATGCCTATTCTCAATTTTCGGTTCTCCATTAATATAAACGCTTTTTATGTTGTTCTGCAAGCTCTTTTTGCAATTTGCGGCGAGCAGATGTGCGAATACGTTTTTTCTTTTCAGATGGTTTTTCAAAACGCTGGTGCTGTTTTGCATCGGAAATTATGCCGTTTTTCTCGCAAGATTTTGTGAATCTCTTTAAAGCCTTCTCAAAAGATTCGTTCGGCTTTACTATTACTCCTATCACTGACCGTCCTCTGGGTTAAAGTTCAGAAGAAAATATAGAAAATTTTAGAGTTTTTGTCAAGGTTTTGTCAAAGATTTATGCAAAAACAGCAAAAATCTGCCATTATGTTATGTTATCCTTATTTTCTATCTTACCTCCATGCCCAAAAAGCTCCCTTACGGACAATCCAACTTCGCTGATTTAATTGAGCGAAACTATGCTTATGTGGACAAAACCCGCTATGTTGAGTTGCTAGAAAACGAAAACAACACCTACCAATTCTTCATCCGCCCACGCAGATTCGGCAAAAGCCTGTTTTTGTCCGT
>JAISSJ010000031.1 GCA_031273195.1 Candidatus Fibrimonas sp. | reverse complement strand
TATTGAACAGGAACGGCATTCAAATTGACGGGAAGCTGCCCGGAGATTTTGGGAAATACCGGAGGATTGCGGTGTTGGAGAAAAATTATGAGATTTAAAAGGAGATGAACAATATGGCGGTTGATTACAAAGCGTTGAAGAACGGCGGGTTTATGCGGCAGGTGCAGAAAAATAATTTCTCCCTGCGGTTGAAAGTTGTAGGGGGCAACCTCACGGCAAGCCAATTGCTAGCCATTGCCGAAATCAGCAAGAAGTACGGAGACGGATATATTCACCTCACCTCACGGCAGGGGGTGGAAATTCCTTTTATAAAGCTTGCGGATGTTGAGCAGGTAAAAGCCGAGCTTGAAGCGGGCGGAGTGTACACCGGCGTTTGCGGCCCAAGGGTGCGGACGGTTACTGCTTGCCAAGGAAGCGAGATATGCCCATCAGGCTGTATAGACACCTACCCGCTGGCAGAGGAAATCTCCGAACGCTACTTTGGGAGAGAGTTGCCGCACAAGTTCAAATTCGGCGTTACCGGCTGCATGAACAACTGCCTGAAAACCGAAGAAAATGATTTGGGCGTAAAGGGCGGATACACGGTTGAGTGGCTCAAAGAGCTTTGCACTTTTTGCGGCATATGCGTAAAGGCCTGCCGAGAGGGGGCAATCACGCTTCGCAAGGAAGGCGAGAAAGAAATTTTGCGGGACGAACCGAAATGCAACTACTGCGGGCGTTGCGTTAAATCCTGCCCATTTGATGCGTGGAAAGGAGAGCCGGGATATATCCTCTCCTTTGGCGGGACGTTTGGAAACCTGATTGCAAAAGGCGAACAGTTTTTGCCTATAATCCGAGACAAGGAAACCTTGTTCCGTGTAGCAGATGCGGCTCTTGCTTTCTTTGACAAACACGCAAGGCCCAGCGAAAGATTTCGTGTAGCCATTGACCGCACCGGCTGGGACGCATTCAAAACCGAAATGGAGGCGGCTTATCAGGTATAAGATGAAGGTTACTCTAGTTGGAGCAGGTCCCGGCGGCAAAGGGTTGTTAACCCTCAGAGGTCTTGAGGTGCTGCAAACCTCCGATGTCGTGTTGTACGACCGTTTTGTAAGCGAGGATATTCTTGCCGTGATTCCCGACTCTGCCGAAAAGATAGACGTTGGAAAACATATGGGCAATCATCCCGTGCCTCAAAGAGAGATTAATGAACTTCTGCTGGAAAAGGCGCGGCAGGGAAAAAATGTAGTCAGATTAAAAGGCGGCGACCCCTTTGTTTTCGCCCGTGGCGGAGAGGAACTGGAACTTTTAGCCGAGAACAACATTCCTTTTGAGGTTGTGCCCGGCATCAGTTCCGCCATTGCCGCTGCCGCATATGCAGGAATTCCCCTAACCCATAGGGATTGCGCTTCTTCCCTTCATATGATAACTGCCCACGCTAAAAACAACGAAAAACCAAATATTGATTTTGTTACCCTTGCGAAATTAAACGGCACATTGGTATTTTTGATGGGAGTCGCGGCTATCGGCGATATTTGCGAAGGCTGCATCTCCGCCGGCATGGACAAGGCTATGCCCGCCGCCATTGTGGAGAACACTGCCACGAACTCCCAGCGCAAGTTTTTGGGAACGCTTGCTGCCTTGCCAGAAATAGCCCGCACAAACGATGTAAAATCGCCCGCTGTTATTATCATCGGGAAGGTGTGTGAATTTTCCGCCCGTTACGACTGGTTCAGCCGAAAGCCCTTGCGCAACAAACGCATCATTGTTGCACGGGTCAAACCAGAAGCGTCCAAGCTATCGGACTCTCTTAGAGAGCTTGGCTGCGATGTTGTAGAGATGCCGTGTTTGAGAATTGTGCCTCATACCGGCCCGGGCTGTATGCTTGGAAAAAAACTGGAAAATATAAAAGACTACTCGTGGCTTGTTTTTACAAGCGGTGTTGGCGTGAACATTTTTTTTGAATATCTTATTGAAAACGAGATTGATATAAGGGAATTAAGCAGTCTTAAAATAGCATGTGTCGGAATAGAAACCGGGAAGGAGGTGAAGAAGCATGGGATTAAGGTGGACTATATTCCCGCCGAGTACAACGGGGCGGCTTTGGCACAGGGTTTAACAGGGCTTGTAAAAAACGGCGAGAAGCTGTTTATCGCAAGAGCAAAAGATGCGGATAAAGATTTAACACGCATACTTGCAGAAGCGGGAACGGCCTTTGACGATGTTCCGATTTACGAAAAAGCCAGAGACATCGCAACCGCCAATGCAATCGCCGCTAACGATTTTGATTTTGCCACATTCACAAGTCCGTCTGCTGTGGAATGCTTTGCCAAAGCAGCCACGCAGCTTGGCAAGATAAAAGCCGTGTGCATCGCAGAGAAAACAGCGGCAGCAGCAAGGGCACACGGCATGGAAGTCCATGTTTCGGCAGAGGCAACCGTGATGAGCATGGTTGAGAAAATAAAGGAGTTAAGCACGTGAAAACAAGAACAAGAAGATTGCGTGGCAGCGAGACTTTGCGGCGGATGGTTCGGGAGACAAAAATTTCCTGCAATGCCCTTGTCTATCCCCTTTTCGTCAGGGAGGGAAAGGGTATTGAAGATGAGTTGCCTTCGCTCCCGGGTCAGATACGTTACAGCCCCGACACTTTGGCGAAAGGCATTGATACGGCTCTAAATGCGGGAGTGCATTCATTTCTGCTTTTCGGCATACCTAAAACAAAAGATGAAAACGGCAACGGCGCTTATGATGAAAACGGTGTTATTCAGCAGTCGCTTAGAAACATTAAAAAAACTTTCGCAGATAACGCTTACCTTATCACCGATGTATGCCTGTGCGAATACACATCGCACGGACACTGCGGCCTGGTTCATGGCAACAGGATTGACAACGATGCAACGCTGCCGCTTCTTTCGCAAACGGCTCTTTCTCATGCCCGCTGTGGCAGCGATATGGTTGCCCCCTCTGCGATGATGGACGGAACCGTCGCTGCCATAAGAGGTGCCCTTGAGGCGGAGGGTTTTGAGGACATTCCCATTATGAGTTATGCTGCGAAATATGCTTCCGCTTTTTACGGCCCTTTCCGTGAAGCGGCAGGTTCTGCGCCTAAGTTCGGGGACAGAAAAACCTATCAAATGGATTATCACAACAGCAAGGAAGCGTTGAAGCGGATAGACATTGACATTGAAGAAGGGGCGGACATCATCATTGTAAAACCCGCTCTCCCGTGCCTTGACATAATTTCTCAAGCGTCCCGGCAGATAAAGCTGCCGATAGCGGCTTACAGCGTGAGCGGCGAATACGCAATGATTAAAGCAGCGGCGAATTCCGGTTTTATTGACGAATACAAGATAATGTGCGAAAGCGCAGTTGCAGTTTTCCGAGCCGGCGCAGATATCCTGATTACATATTTCGCTAAAGAGCTGGCTGCGGCTATCAAGAAGGGGGATATTGGGTAAGGGTTTTACTAGATTAATGATTGAATGAAATTCCCTCTTTTTATATCCGCACTCATTTTCTTAACTTCCTGCGCAACTACTTCTATGGTAAGGGAAAATGCGAATGCACGTTATGAAGAATATAAAAGCGCGGCGAAATACCATGCGGACTCCGAAAAGGACTATCTGATCTTGCTTGAAAATTTGGAGAGATACCCCAAAGAGCCTTACCTTTTAACACGAAAGCAAATACTTCGCAGGGAAATTGAGCAAAACCGGCTGCTTATGCTCCAAGCTCGCTCCGAGTTTGAAAAAGCATTGCAGGAATGGGATTTAGCGGTGCAAAAAATGGAAACCGGCCTGCCGAGGGATTCCATCGATTTAAGGCAAATTTTCGGACTGCCGTCCCCCAAAGATACTGTTTTGATTTATGATGAATGACTAATCGCTAAATCATATATCAATTTCGCAGCGAGCAAAATGCTTGCGGCTTGGATAAACCTTCTTATCCAAACTTGGTCGTGTTTGTGCTGAAATTTGCTGCCCAGGTAACCGCCTAAAAGCCCGCCCAAAGCCATGCAAAATGCCAAGCTGAAAATGATTTTGCCGGCAAAAAACAAGCCTATGGAGCTTATTAGCAAAAGCCAGATGGTTATGAAGTTCTTTATGGCATTTACATGTTTTAAATCCAGGCCGCTGTATTTACGCAGAGCAAAAATTTGAATAAAGCCAACTCCTACTTGAAAAAAACTGCCGTAAAAACCAACCGCTGTAAATCCACAAAAAGCCTTTATGCCCGGCTTTGCCGGTGGAGTTTCGGGAGGCTTCCCAAAAGGGTCTGTGCCAAGGGAGCTCATAATCGCAACTCCAACCATAACAATGGCGAGCAAGCCTTGAAAACTGGAATCATCAATGGTTACAACGAACAGGGTTCCAAGCAGAGCGCCTATGAGAGTTGGCGGCAAAAGCGTTTTTGCAATGTCCATTCGCAAATAGCCATAACGCCTTAAACTGAACACGGAACTGAAAACCCCTATAAGCATTCCAAAGCGGTTTGTTCCGTTTGCAACGGTGGGGGGCAAACCCAGCAAAATCATAATGGGCAAACTGAGAACGCTGGCTCCGCCTGCGATATTGTTTATAAAACCTACGGTAAGGCCAAGCGCAAAAAAAACTAAACCTTCAAGCAAAGTGGATGATGAAGGAATCGAACCTTCGACCCGCTGATTAAGAGTCAGCTGCTCT
>JAISSJ010000164.1 GCA_031273195.1 Candidatus Fibrimonas sp. | reverse complement strand
GTACCTGGCGGAATGGGTACGAGAATGTTGGTCAATGATGAAGAATTTATAAATAAATTGAAAATTATAGCGGAAAAATCATCTTGGTGTTTGACTGTATGTACAGGCTCGGCACTATTGGCAAAAACCGGGTTGCTTGATAACCGTGAAGCTACTTCTAACAAAATGGCTTTTGAATGGGTAAAGAGTATCAGAGAAAATGTAAAATGGAAAAATAAAGCCCGGTGGGTTACTGATGGAAAGTATTATACATCATCGGGAGTATCTGCTGGAATTGATATGAGTTTAGGATTTGTTTGCGACCGCTTTGGAAAAGAAATTGTCGGAAAAATAGCCAAAATAATAGAGCATGAATGGAATGATAATAAGGATAATGATATTTTTGGAACATAGAAAATGAAATTTCTACATTTACATTATGCCAAAGCATGACGAAGTCATAAATTTTATCAAGGGCAATACTGGGCAACCTTGGCACAAAGGAATTCTTTATAAATAAGGCTATAGGCTGGAGTTTGAGAGAATATTCCAAGACTAATCAGAAATGGGTGCGGGATTTTATAGATAAGCATAAAGACAAGATGGATAAGTTGAGCGTTAGGGAGGGGGTATAATACGAGCGGCTATTTCTTCTTGCCAATCTTTCACATTATCCATAACAGATTTCCCATATTTATTAAGTGCCGGACCAAAATCACCGGTTTTCTTAAAATTACGTGTATTTCGTATTTGTTTATTTTTTCGTTCAAATTTTTCATAATCTGTATATTCAAAAAAATTTTCCTTTAACGGTTGAGGAAGAGTTGTGCCTTCACGTGTCCCTTCGAGAAAACGTATATAGACTTCAGGTAAAGTTTTACTTTTTACTGTTTCTTGTGCAAATTCTATGAAAAGCTCTTTCCTCTAGACTCATATTCTTATATTCTTCTTTTGTCGGAAGCGCCATAGCCATTTCTCCATATTATGCAACATTCACAAAGAATATAGAAAATTTGCCATCGCCAAAGAAATTACCAACATATAGTTTTCCATCTTACTCAATGATTATTTCCCAAAGCTATCTTAGGGGGTAGGGTTCTGAACATTTTTTAAGTATTTAGCCTTAGCCTCTGGGGATTCAAATTCATAATAAATTTCAAGTCCTTCTCCCATACTAACTTTTGCTATGCCATGTTTAACCATATATTGCTCCACATTATGTTTAATCCTTTCGTACATTCCAACTGTATATGGAAATGGAACGTTATAATTGTTTTTTTGAACTTCTAGTACAAGTAGCACACCAGCTTCAAAAGAGTCATTTCCATCAGGGTATTTGGGGTCATATGAAAATAATCAAATATGCAAAATCTTTCGGCATAGTTTAAATATAATAAATTACATTGTTGCTTGGTAAAAGTTTTTATGAAATTTACAAATTTATACCTTTTGCTGGTGGGTTAGGGTGTAATATACAATTTTTAGGAAGCAAGATATTTTTCTATATTCCCTTAGAGGTTTATTATGTTGGCAATTCAAGGTGTTTATTACGGCGTGGCTATTAAGCCGAAAAATGATATTGCAGAAAGGCTTGTCGTTGCAAGATGAAAACGCAGTTTCAAATTCGTAATTCTACCGCAGATTTTCTTGTTTTCATTAGGCAAAATGGAGAGCAAGGAATAGAAGTTCGGGTAGAAGATGAAAATGTTTGGCTTACAATTGAAGCTCTTTGTGAACTTTTTCAAAAAAAACGAACGACTATTTTAGAACATTTACAAAATGTTTTCAAAGACAAAGAATTAAACGAAAATTCAGTATGTCGGAAATTCCGACACACTGCAACTGACGGAAAAAAATACCAAGTAAATCATTATTCTCTGGAAGCCATCGTTGCAGTTGGCTATAGAACGGATTCCGAAAGAGCGATACAATTTCGCCAATGGGCAACGACAATTCTTTCTACATTTGCAAAAAAGGGATTTGTCATAGATAAACAGAGGTTAATAAACGACCAAGTGTTTTCTCAACAATATTTTGACGAACTTGTAGCAGAGATTCAAGAAATTAGGGCAAGTGAAAGAAAATTTTACCAAAAAATAACTGATATTTACGCAACTTCTTACGATTATAACAAAGACAGCCAAGTAACCAAAGATTTTTTTGCAAATGTACAAAATAAATTACATTTTGCAATTCATCAAAATACAGCCGCAGAGTTAATATTCAAGCGAGCAAGCCACAAAAAAATCAATATGGGCTTAACAAATTGGAAAAATGCTCCTAACGGAAAAATCATAAAGACAGATGTTTCCGTAGCAAAAAATTACTTGTCAAAATTGGAACTAGAAGAATTAAACGAAATAGTGGAAATGTATTTAGATTACGCAAATAGGCAAGCACGTAAACGTATTCCTATGACAATGCGAGACTGGGCAGAAAAATTGGATATATTTCTCAATTTAAATGACGCAAAATTATCTGACGGCATAGGTAAAATTTCTCATGAAATCGCCCAAGCCTTCGCCGAAAGCGAATTTGAAAAATATCGCATTATTCAAGATAAATTATTCAAAAGCGATTTTGATAAATTGTTGGAAGAAACTTCATAATATTTTTTAAATTACCGCCGAGGTCTATTATGCAAGCAATTCAAAATCTTTATAACAAACTCATAAAATCCTTCTACAAAAACAGAGATTCCAAAAAGTCTCTTGATATGTCTAAATACATGAAAGATAAATTTCCTTATTTGGGAATTCCCAAACCTGCAAGGACATTGCTGCAAAAGGAATTTTTAAAAGAGGAAAAGAGGAAAAATAAAATAGACTGGAGTTTGGTGTTTGATTTATACAACAAGGAAGAAAGAGAGTTCCAATACCTTGCCATAGATTATTTGATTGCCCTTAAATCGGTTTTAGTCAAAGATGATATTAGGCACATAGAGAAATTGATAGTGACCAAATCCTGGTGGGATACGGTGGACGCACTTGATAGTTTAATCGGCATGCTTTTGGCAAAATATCCGAAGTTGATTGCCAAGATAGATGAATATATAAAAAGCGATAATATATGGCTGAAAAGAGTGTCTATAGATTGCCAGTTGACATTCAAGGAAAATACGAATACTGAAATTTTATCAAGGGCAATACTGGGCAGCCTTGGCACAAAGGAATTCTTTATAAATAAGGCAATAGGCTGGAGTTTGAGGGAATATTCCAAGACTAATCAGAAATGGGTTCGGGATTTTATAGATAAGCATAGGGATAGAATGGATAAGTTGAGCGTTAGGGAGGGGGCGAAGTATTTATGAATCTTTGGGCAAATGACAGCTATCTTGGCTATAATTTTCTATTTTCCCCAGAAACTTAAAGAAGAGGTCAAGGGGGTTTTTATGGAAATAAACTCAACGCTAATTTTTTTGCTTATCGTTTTTGCCGTGCTCGGCGTAGCTTTGGTTATAAAAATTTTATCCCTGCGCAGGATAGTTCCCGTAGATATGGTGCACGTTGCACAGACCAGCAAAAACACTACTTCTTACGGTAAAAATACGAGCAATGGAAATGTTTACTATAAATGGCCGAAATGGCTGCCAATCTTGGGTGTGGAGGTCAAGGAATTGCCCGTATCCAATTTTGATATGCCTATGAACGGTTATGAAGCTTATGACAAAGACCGTGTTCCATTTGTTGTTGATGTCCGAACATTCTTTCGCATAGCAGATACAAATCAGGCTGCCGAAAAGGTTGCTTCAAAAGAGGAACTGATAAAACATCTTGAGGCTGTAGTTCAAGGTGCGGTTCGCAATATCATGGCAAAGGCGAAACTGGAAGACATAATGGAGGAACGCTCGGTATATGGGCAGCAATTCACCGATGAAGTCAAGGAACAATTGCAGGAATGGGGCGTTGTGGCTGTAAAAAACATAGAATTGATGGACATTCGCGACAGCAAGGATTCAAATGTTATTGAAAATATAATGGCAAAAAAGAAATCGGAGATAGAAAAGGATTCCAGAACTACTGTTGCCGTGAATAAAAAGCTAGCTCAAACGGCAGAAATTGAAGCGGATCGCGAGGTTGAGGTTAAACAAGCCGAAAAGGAACGGGTTGTCGGCGAAAAAAATGCGGAAAAGGCACAGATGATAGGAATAGCCAACGAAAAAGCGAAACAGCAGATTGCTCTGGCGGCGGAAGATACCGCAAAAAAAGAGTTGGCTGTTGAAAAGGTTCGTCAAGTTACAACCGCCACTATCAAGCAGGAAAAGGAAGTTATAGATGCGGAAACAAGCAAGAAAACCACCATTATCAAAGCCGAGCAAGACAAGGAAAAAGTGAAAATTGACGCCGATGCCCAAAAGGAAAAGATTAAAATAGACACAGATGCTGTGAAATATCAAACAGAGACAAAAGCCGAAGCCGACAAATATGCGAAGGAGCGGGAAGCAGAAGCCATTAAAACATTCAAACAAGCAGAAGCCAATGGTATTCAGGCGGTTGGAAATGCAAATGCCGCTGCCGAAAAGGAAATGCAGTTGGCACGTGTTACGGCAGAAATAACCTTGTCCGAAAAAATCGGAGCGAACAAGGAATATCAGGAATACCTAGTCAATTTGGAAACCGTAAAGCAGAATGCGAACGTTGCAATCAAACAAGCGGAATACAACTCCGAAGTGGGAAAAGCCCAAGCACAGAACCTGGACAAAGCAGACATAAAAATCATCACGAACACAACCGATGGCAACGTTGGCGGCGGTGTTTCAAAAGTCATGGACCTGTTTTCCCCCAAGGGCGGAACAGCTCTTAGCGGCATGATAGAAGCTTTTGCCCAAACCGAAAGCGGCAAATCAGTGCTGGCAAAGTATGGATTGGTTAAAAAAACTGAGTCCTAGTCAAAAAAGCGTGTCTATGAAAATTTTGTCTTCTATCTTGTATCCTTCGCTCTGCAAGTATTTCAAGTCGTTTTCTATCTTCTCCTTATGAAAAACAAACAGGAAGTATGGACTGCCATGATTATCAGTGGCTATTCCAAAAAGCTGGGAATACCCATTTCAGAAGCGGCCGGACAACTGCTATCCAGTGATTGCCTGAATTATTTGGAAGAATATTATGGAACTTTGCACCTTTTGTCCAACGAAGACGTTATTTGCGAACTCTTGGATATGGCGAATGTAAAGGCGGAAAAATGATTTTATTTCACGGAAGCAATACAGAGGTTTCTCATATAGATTTGTCAAAGTGCAGCAAATACAAGGACTTTGGGCAGGGTTTTTATTTGACCTCCATAAAACAGCAGGCTTGTGAATGGGCGAAGAAAATAACAAGGCGAGCAAAGACAGGCAAACCAACCCTAAACATATACGAATTTGACAATAACCTAAGCGACCTTAAATCCATAGTTTTTACAGAACCAAATGCGGACTGGGCTACTTTTATTATCAATAATAGAAATAGAGATTTTATAAATCATATCGACAGGCTTTCCAACCATGATTGCAAATATGATTTTGTTCATGGGCTTGTGGCTAATGACGATATTTCAACAATTTTAGAAACATTTCTGCTAGGTATTTTGCCTATATCGGAACTTTCCAAAGCGTTGATTTACAAGGAACTCAACGACCAGTATTCTTTTCATTCCGCAAAAGCAAATTCGCATTTAAAATTTTTAGGGAGTGAGATTTTATGACCGATAAACAAAGATTTTTAGTTTATGTTCATTTGGCCGGTTTGCTTGCAAGCATTAGGAAAAACAATAAAGTCGGCATAAGCGAAGCGGTGAAAATAATGCTGGAAAAGGGTATTATTCAGAAGTTGGAAGATTTAGAAACGGGTTATTACTTGGAAAGCAATGCGTATTTGGAAGAGGAATTTAAATGTTAAGATAGCCGAATGCGGTGAACAAATCGGCTACAAATTGGACGTTCCTACCCCTCCGAGGTATCCGAAAGCTGGGTGGAAAGATACCGCTCGCCCGAATCCGGCAGTATAACCACGATGGTTTTGCCGACATTCTCCGCCTTGGATGCCAGTTGCAATGCCGCCCAAACCGCCGCTCCAGAGGATATGCCCGCAAGCACTCCTTCTTTGCGACCTAGTTTTTTAGCGGTGTCAAAAGCATCCTCGTTGGTCACACGGATTATTTCATCTATCACCGAGCGGTTGAGGATTTTCGGAACAAAGCCTGCGCCTATGCCCTGTATGCGATGCGGGCCGGCTTTGCCGCCCGAAAGCACAGGAGAGGCATCCGGCTCTACCGCAACTATTTTTACGGTAGGCTTGCGCTCTTTAAGCACCTCGCCCACGCCGGTGATAGTGCCGCCCGTGCCAACACCGGCTACAAAGATGTCCACCTCGCCGTTTGTATCTCGCCAGATTTCCTCTGCCGTGGTTTCACGGTGAATCTGCGGATTGGCAGGGTTTTCAAACTGCAAGGGCATAAAACTTCCTGAAATTTGCGCTTTGAGTTCCCGTGCTTTTTTGATAGCTCCTGCCATGCCCTCGTTGCCGGGGGTCAAAACCAGGTCCGAGCCGAGCATTCGCGCCAGCTTACGCCGCTCCAGGGACATGGTTTCGGGCATGGTGAGTATAAGCCGGTAACCTTGCGCAGCGCAGGCAAACGCAAGCCCTATGCCCGTATTGCCGCTGGTAGGTTCTATAACTACGCCGCCGGGTTTGAGTTTGTCTTCCCGCCGTGCAGCTTCCAGCATTGCTGCGCCTATGCGGCACTTTACGCTGCCTGCCGGGTTGAAGTATTCCAGCTTTCCGAGCAGTGTTCCCGGAAGTCCTGTGCTGATGTTAGGCAAACGCACCAGCGGCGTTGCTCCTATTACTTCGGTGATGTTGCCATACACCTTTGAACGAAATGCAGTCATATTGAGTACTCGCTTTCATGGTTGATGTCATACTTGAAAAGCGCTTCTATGCGTTGCCCAAGCGCTAAAAGTTCCGGGTCGCTCCGCCTGCGCGGGC
Source organism: Candidatus Fibrimonas sp. (assembly GCA_031273195.1). Classification (GTDB taxonomy): domain Bacteria; phylum Fibrobacterota; class Fibrobacteria; order Fibrobacterales; family Fibrobacteraceae; genus Fibrimonas. The sequence continues at coordinate 3,839 of JAISSJ010000164.1, read as the reverse complement.
GTGGTATTTCAATGGGAAACCGGTTGCGTATTGAGCCGGGATTGGCGGAAAACACAACAACTTCATCCGAGAGATACAATGCCTCGTTGATGTCGTGGGTGACGAGTATAATGGTAATGCCGGTTTCATTCAACAAATGCAGCAGGTCGTCTTGCAGACGCTCACGGGTGAGCGTGTCCACGGCGGCAAAAGGTTCGTCCATCATTATAATGCGCGGCTCCACCGCCAGCGCACGGGCAAGCGCCAATCTCTGCCGCATTCCCCCCGAAAGCTGGGACGGATATTTGCGCTGGGAATCGGCAAGCCCTGTTTTTTTCAGATAAACCATCGCCTTGCCTTCCCGTTCTCGGCGAGGAATGCCACGCAGTTTGAGCGCAAACATAACGTTTTGAAGTGCCGTCATCCAAGGAAAAACAGCGTAGTCCTGAAAAATCATGGCGATGTCGTGCTTGGGGCGGTTTTTGAACATGCTGTTTGCCAAGGGCGATAGAAATTTATATTTGCGGCGGTAATCGTCCATTTCCTTGCGGGTGGACGGCAGGGGTTCCAGCACCTGCACGCCGTCAATGTAAACACCGCCTTCGGTAGGGGCTTGCAAACCGCCTAAAATCTCCAAAAAAGTGGATTTTCCGCAGCCGGAAGGCCCCAAAAAGCTCATAATTTTGCCGTCATCCACGGTGAGCGACACCGAAAGCACGGCGGTAATGCCGTCTGCGGTGCGGTCTTCGTTGACCACGGAAAAGAATTTTGTTACATTACGTGCCTCAATCATCTGAAATCCTCTCTTGTTGGGGGTTTGCCTCTCGTTATGCTGCGGAGCCAGCCTTATAATTTGCGGAATTTTAGAGGTTACAACAACAACACAGCTTGTTCTGCCCGGCGGGGAACAAGTGTTCAAGGGACAATGTTTTGTTGCTAAGAATCATACCGATGAACAAAGATAGAAAATTTTTTGGAATTTGTCAAGGGGTGCGAAGAAAGGGGAAGGTAAATACTATAATCTCCGGTTCCAAATCCACGCTGCGAGTTTCCTTAACGCTTTGAACTATTTTTTCCATCAGGGCTTTGACATCCTTTGCTGTAGCACTTCCTTTATTCACAATAAAATTGGCATGAAGTTCGGATATTTGAGCATCGCCGATTGAAAAGCCTTTTAGGTTGCAGGATTCTATTAAGGCACCTGCTGATAAATTGTCAGCGGGATTTTTGAATATGGAACCGGCGTTTGGGTATTGCAAAGGCTGTTTTGATTTTCGCCAGGCTAAAACCTCCTTTCTATTTTTATTTATGGTTTCTTTGGGCATTGGAGTGAAATTGAATTCTGCGGAGAGGATTGTTGGAGTTGAGAGTTGAGAGTTGAGAGTTGAGAGTTTTTTAAATATGCTGCTTCTGTAAGAAAATTCGCATTCTTCTTTTGTTCTTGTTTTTATTTCGCCGTTTGCCGTTATGGAAGTTACGCTTTTTATGCAGTCCGAGATTTGTTGGCCGTGCGCACCGGCGTTCATAAAAATCGCTCCGCCGATGGTGCCCGGAATGCCTTCCAGTTTTTCCAAGCCCCCTAAGCCTTGATTCGCTGCGGTTTGAATTAAAGAATGCAAAGAGTTGCCTGCATCAAATTTGCTCAATCTTATCACAAGTCCTCTGTATCCTTCATCGTCAAAAAGCACATTGCTGCCTTTGCCCAAAATAAAATAAGGAATTTTAAACTCCTTGCACCATGCGAACAAAGCCTTGATTTCCTCTATGTCATTTGGCTCTGAAAAAAACTTCGCATTGCCTCCGATTTTAAATGTTGTATGTTCTTTCAATGAAACATCTCTCCGAATTATATTCGGAATGTGCTTCTCTAAAAATTTCAAAACCTTCTCCCTGCACTCTTCCCTTGCCCCGTTGTTATCAATTCTTTCTACACAACTCTCAACTCTCAACTCTCCACTCTCAACTCCCTGCACCCGCATCCTGCTCTCAACATCACTCCTCGCAAGCCCTCTTTCCAAAAGCCTTTCCTTCCTCAAATCCTCGCTTGCCTCCACCTCCCAAATCTCTTTCATCTTTTCTGCAAATTCAGGGCATTTATATAAAACTGCAGCTTCAACAAAAACCGGATTTATCCTTTCAATCTCGCTCAGCAAAACAGGGTAAACAATGCTCTCCAAAAGGCTCAATTTTTCCGGTTCGCTGAAGACAAGTTTTGAAATATAAGCACGGTTTACACCATTTTCCGTTATCGCTTCATCGCTGAATTCCTGTGCGATTTTTTTCCGCAGTTCGGCATTTTCTTTGTAAAGCTCATGAGCCAGGGCATCTGCGTCCAAAACCTCAAATCCTGCTTCTCTTATAATAGAAGAAACAAAAGATTTACCCGAACCTATTAAGCCTGTGATGGCGAACATGATGGGTAAGATAGCAATTTGAGGGAGTTGAGGGGTTGGGAGCTTGCAGAAATTTCTATATTATAAGCGGGTTGACCCCGTAGCACAGTTCGTTTGGGGCGTTAAAGACAGGGGGCTGTCTCTGTGTCTTAGGGGTCAACTTCCCTGAACTAAAGGCTTTAACACTGCCGTGATTTGCGAGATTACCGGTTTGTCGGAGGCGGAGGTGCTTAACGCTTAATCCTTCACGCACCTAATTGAGAACAGGAAAGACCCGTCGTCGTAGCCTAGGGCTACGTGGTCGCTGTTGTGGTACATGTGGCGGTGGTAGGCTCCGGTGCGGTAGCTTTCGCTGGCGCTCCACCAACGACCGCCGGTGCCGGCGTCGCTGAAGCCGCCGGAGGAGCTGCCGTGGCCGCCCGGCAACGCTGAGAAGCCGTGGCGGTCCGTGCCGTTGCCGTTGGAGTTCCAGCCGTTGGCTGCTTTTAAGTGCTTGCCCGCTTTGGAGGAGCCTCCGGCGTAATCTATTAGGTCGTCCCATTCGTCGTCGCTTGGGATGTGCCAGCCGGAGGGGCATATTTCCATTGCCGCAAGCCAGTCGTAAAGCCTGCCGTATTTTTCGCAGTTTTCCGGGTTGTTGTGGTAGCATTTGCTGTCTGCTGAGGCGTAGTTTAAGTTTTCTGCCATCCATATTTGGTCGCCTATTTCTGTTGCTTTATACAATCTGTTGTCGCGGCTGTCCACGAAACCTCCGTTGTGTATGACGTTTTTGGAGGTTTTTTTGGAGCCTTTTTTGGGAGGCTTTTCTGCTGTTGCGGGTTTGGCTGGGGTAGGTGCTGGAACGGCGGGGGGCGGGAGGCCTAAAAGCTGCCTTGCAAGTTCGTCGGAGGCCATTGTTAGGTCTTCCAGCGATTTTAGGGTGCGGTCTAGGGAGGCGGATTTGGTCACTTGGGAGTTGGAGGTTTTTATTATGCGGGCGGTGATGGAGTAGGCTCCGAATACCTCGTTCATGCTCACTAGGCAAAGGAAGTCCGCTCCGTGCTTTTTGGCGGTTTGGGTTGCTTGGCCGGGGCCGCCGTCGGGGCTTTTGGCTAGTTCGTTGTAGAAGGTTTCTGAGTTTGCTATTTCTGCATATTTGCCGTTTTGGGTGAGTGCGAAGAGCAGTTTGTTGTTTAAAGATTTGTTTATGCCGGCTTCGCCGGCACCGAATACATAGACGGCTATTTTTTCCGGTGCTGACGTTTCTTCTTGGCCGAATGCACTTAGGGAGCAGAGCATTAGGGCTAGAGCGTATTGATGTAAATTCTTCATTTCCTTTTTCTATCCTCAAAAAAAAACGCCAACTCTACGCCCCAACGCTAAGACATAGATATACGCTCACAGCCTCCGGTAACACCGCTTGCCTACGGCTAGCGGTGGGCTTCGCCTTAGTCCTGGACGCAACGCACAGACTGCAAGTAAGACTTG
>JAISSJ010000131.1 GCA_031273195.1 Candidatus Fibrimonas sp. | reverse complement strand
TTAGCAATTTTGAACAACTCTTTAGCGGTCATTTATGGGATAATATAGAAAAAGCTTGATAAGGCTGCTTCTTGTGCTCCCTGGGGTTTGGCGGGGTGAACCGGAACGGGGGAAAGTTTGCCCCTTTGTCCGCCCCTTGATTCACTTGATTTAAGGATTAACATGACTGTTGAAAATAATGTTTAGAAATCAAGAATCGCAACATAATGTAGGGAATGTTCTTGTATTACTATATTTTAGCAATGTCCTTCACAGCCATTTTAGAGTCTCGCATAGCAGCTTGCAAAAACCCTGTTTGCTTTGGGCTGGATCCTGTTCTTTCGCTAATTCCGGCAGAAGCCGGTACGCCGGAGGATAAAATTCGCAAATTTTACTTTGACATATTAGAGGAATTTTTAAGGCGAAACATTGCACCCGCCGTGGTTAAACCGAACAGCGCATATTACGAATGCGTGAGCATAGAAGCCATGCAGGTTCTGGCAGAGATAATCGCAACATACCGCAAAGAAGGGATGCTTGTGATTTTAGATGCAAAGCGGGCAGATATAGGAAAATCAAGCGAAGCGTATTCAAAAGCCGCTTTTGATATTTACGGCGCAAATGCCGTAACCGTTAACCCTTTGATGGGCAGCGATTCCGTTAAGCCTTTTTTAAGGGAAGAAAACGGAGTTTATGTTTTGCTTCGCACTTCAAACAAAGGCGCCGAGGATTTTCAGAAGCCAGAGCTTGTAGCTGCAGTGTCGCAAAAAATTCTTGAATGGGATAACGGCGCAGTAGGTGCGGTTGTCGGTGCGACAAATACACGTGATTTAACGGAGATTGCAAATTTCTTTTCAAAACAAAAAAAGGAAATACCGTTTTTAATTCCGGGAGTCTCCATTCCGGGCGTTCCTGGCGGCCAAGGCGGAGATGCAAGGGAGGTTGTGAATGCGTTGCGCGAGGGCGGGTTCAAGAAAAACATTCATGTCTTGAACAGCTCCAGCGGGCTTAGCTATGCCTGGCAGGCAAGCGGAAAACCCGGCAACTACGCAAGTGCATGTGCAGACGCATTGGAAAGGCTGGCAGGAAGTTTGGGGCGGTATTTTACAGTTGCGGCTTTTCTTTTTCTTTTTTCAATATCCTATGCTTCTTACCCTTTTGTGGGTGAAACCTTGGACTATGAAGTGAGCTGGGGATTTATCACTGCCGGCAATGCCAGAATGCTCGTTAGGGAAACAAAAAACGAAAATGAACTGGAGATAATTTCAAGAGCTTGGAACAACGGGGCCTTTGAAACCATTTTCCCTGTTAACGACACTGTAAAATCCACGGTTAGCGCAGATAGCTTGCTCCCCAAAGTCTTTAACCAGAAAATCAGCGAAGGCTCCTACAGGAGAAACGCCCTCACGGTTTACGACTTTGAGACAAAAAGCGCCGCAATAAAAGACACCGCATTCAAATCCTCTGCCTTCAAGCATGGAATAGATACCGTAATCACGCTGGACGGCGGTGAACGGTGCATACTTTCGGCCTTTTATTTGGCTAGAACCTTCAAGCTAGAGCCTGGGGATACGGCTTACTTCAATGCCATTAGCGGCAAAAAAAAGTATAAACTCAAGGTTATATGCCATAAAAGAGAAACCATAAAAACCGCCTTTGGCAAAAAGAATTGCCTGGTTATAGAGCCTGTTATACTAGGAGACGGCCTGTTTAAGGCAAAAGGCAAGCTCACTATCTGGGTCACGGACGATGCAGAGCGGCTTCCCGTGCTTATGAAAAGCGAAATAGCCCTGGGTTCCATAAAAGCCTCTTTAATTAACGTGAAGCGATAATTTTCTATATTTATCCACGGTTTAATTTATAGGAACAATATGAGCAAGAGCATCTATGTGGGCAATCTCCCATTCGCTTTCGGAAACGAGCAACTAGGTGAATTATTCACCGAATTCGGCGAGGTTAAGAACGCCAAAATTGTCGTTGACCGTGAAACCAACCGCAGCAAGGGTTTTGGTTTTGTGGAAATGGACGATGAGGCAGCAGACAAAGCCATTCAGGCTTTAAACGGCAAAAACGTGGGCAACAGACCGCTCCGCGTTAACGAGTCGCAGCCGCGCGAACAGCGCCCTCAGCGTCAGGGTGGGTTTAATAATCGCAGATAAGTTTACATTTCTCTTATAGGAGCAATACCCAGCAGATCAAGGACACTTTCCAGGGCTTGCTGGGTACAATAGACCAAAAATAAACGGGAATCTTCTTCTGGGCTTCCAAGAACTCTGTTATTATGGATAAATCTGTGGGCCGCCTCTGCAAGCTCTAGAGAATATTGAGCTAGTATATAAGGTTCTCTGTTTTCGCAAGCTGCGTTTATTTTTTCCCCTTTGCGAGAGAGTGCTTTTATTAAATCATAAGAGCTTTGGCCTGAGAGTTCTTCGCTTTTGAATGCGAGTTCAAAGGTGCTTTTGCCGCTTTTTCTTAAAATACTGCAAAGGCGAACATGAGCGTTCTGAACGTAAGGCCCTGTGGCTCCTTCAAAACTTAGGGCTGCGTCCCAGTCAAATTTAACGTCCATTAAGCGACGATTTTTCAGGTCGTTGAATACTATGGCTCCGGTGCCTATTTTTGTTGCAATTTCTTCTTTGCTCTCCAGCTCCGGATTCTTTTCGTTTATAACATCCAGAATTTTTGCGGAAGCCGCTTCTATAACATCTCTTAAAAGGCTTGCGGTTCCGGCTCTGGTCTTGCCTTTTTCCCACTTGCCCTCTTCGGTTTTGTGGAGTATCAATCCAAAAGGAATATGCTCGCAGTCCTTGCTCCACTCATAGCCCATTTTGCCGAGCACGGCGAACACCTGCTTAAAGTGCAAGGCCTGTCCGTTGTCAACAACATAGAGACATTTGTCAAAATCAAATTCCTTTTTGCGGTAAAGGGCCGCCGCCAAATCCCGTGTTGCGTAAAGTGTGCTGCCATCGCTTTTTTTAATGAGGCAGGGTGGCAAATCCAGTTCCTCCAAAAGCACCACGTCTCGTTCCTGGCTGTTCACCAGCAAATTCTTTTTTTCCAGTTCTTCAACTACTGCGGGAATTTTGTCCTCAAAAAAAGACTCGCCGGTGTAATGGTCAAAATCAACGCCCATTATCTTATAAATGCGCACGAGTTCCTTCAAGGTTGCCTCTTTGAATGCAGCCCACAATCTGCGGTAGAATTCATCGCCCTTTTCAAGTTTTGCAAAAGCGTCTCGCGCTTGACTTTCCAATTCCGGTTCTTCTTTGCTGATTTTTGAAAACGAGGCGTAGAGCTTGTTGAGTTCCTTGACGGTCAAGCCGGAAAGCGTTTGCTCATCCGTTGGCAAATTTTCCCTTAAATACACCACAATCAGCTTGCCGAACTGCGTTCCCCAATCGCCGAGATGGTTTACCCGCTCAACCCTGTAGCCGTTTGCCTTGTGGATTTTAGCGAGGCAGTTGCCGAGCATGGTGCTGCGCAGGTGGTGAAAGGCGAGTTCTTTTCCTATGTTCGGGGAGCTGTAATCTATTACAACGGTTTTGTTTTTTGGCTGCGCAAATCCGAATTTCAGCCCTTTTTCCTTTATGCCACCCAAAACGGTTTCTATCATCGTTTTTTTGTCTGCGTAAAAATTCCAGTAACCGTTAAGAGCCTCGGTTTTTTCAAAACCTTGCGGAGCGGCGAATTTTGCAGCCAATTCTTCTGCTATCGTTTTTGGGGCTTTGCGTAATTTTTTTGCAAGCGTAAAGCATGGCAGGCTCCAGTCCCCGCAAGAGGGGTCGGGAGGAGTTGTGAGCAGGGAAAGGGCCTCTGTTTTTGTCCAGTGCCCGGTTTGCTCGGCAAGCTCTGCGATTTGAGTTTCAAAGGAAAACATGGATGGAAGGTAGAAAAAATAGCTATATTCGCTGTTATTATGACTTTAACAGCTATTGCAGTTATTTTTGTGCTGGGCTATTTGGCAATAGCTCTTGAACACCATACCAAGGTAAACAAAGCTGCAAGCGCACTTTTTTTGGGAGCCGCGCTTTGGCTGGTGTGGTTCAGAGATCAAGGCTCTGAGTACGGAGAAGGTTTGGAACACGTTTCGCACCAATTGTTTGATACTTTTGGCGACTTGTCTCAAATCTTATTCTTCTTAATGGGTGCAATGACCATAGTAGCCATAATAGACGCAAACGATGGCTTTTCAATAATAACCTCGCGCATAAAAACCGACAATACGAAAATCCTCATGTGGGTAATTTCCTGGATATCTTTCTTTTT
>JAISSJ010000107.1 GCA_031273195.1 Candidatus Fibrimonas sp. | reverse complement strand
AAGTCCATTTTCTTGTAATTCTCTTTCATATGGGCAACTTTGTTGTTTTCCTCAAACTGGAGGAGTTCTTTGTAGGGCTGGCGCGAAGTGCCCAGGATTGTTCCGCCCAGGTCGAGAATGCCGGATAGCTCCCCCATCTTCAACTGCCGGTATTCACGGTTTATAAGCCCGGTATATCCGCCGGTAATTCCGTAAATCTCAGCTTCTGGATTTCCTGCCATTGCCTTTCCAAAACCGCGTATAACAGCATTAAGCCCTGCGCAGTCTCCACCACTAGTCAATATGCCTATCTTCATATATATACCTCTTTCCATTTAAAATACAAATATTGAAATTTTATATTGATTTTCTGTTATGAAACGGTTAAGATTGCGTTAAGAATTAAAAACCAACGGGTGGGTGTATTGCCCCGGACTTGCAAGTTTGCGCACAAACCATGCAACCGGTGCAAAGCGAGCTATCCACCTCTACCGAATTGTCCTTGCATTTGCTGAGGGCAGGGCAACCGATTTTCAAGCATATACCGCATTTTTTGCAATCGGAAATTGAAACGGCATTGCGCTGCATTGATTTGTCTAAAAGAACGCAGGGGCGTTTTGCGATTATCACGGAAACACCGTCCGCTTTAAGGCTGCCCTTTATTGCGTTTTCTGCTTCTGCCAAATTATATGGATCAATAACCGAAAGATTTTGAACGCCGCAGGCACGGCATATTTCCCCTAAATCAAGCATATGCGTAGATTCGCCCTTTATGGTGGTGCCTGTGCCTGGGTGGTCTTGGTGGCCGGTCATTCCCGTTGTGCGATTATCCATAATAATTACGGTGATGTTTGACTTATTATAGACCGCATCTATTAAACCTGTGATTCCGCTGTGAATAAAGGTGGAATCGCCTATAACGGCTATGTTGGTTTTTGAAAACTCCTTGCCTTTTGCCATGAACATGCCATGCGCATTTGAAATAGACGCGCCCATGCAAACAAGCGAGTGCATGGCATTTAACGGAGCAGAACAGCCAAGAGAATAGCAACCGATATCGCCAACCACGTTGAGTTTTAGCTTATTGAGAATATAAAACACGCCGCGATGAGTGCAGCCGGCGCACATAACCGGTGGCCGCATGGGAATATTTTCCGCAAGCTCCGGCAATGCCTTGTACCCCAATATAGCTTCACGAATTTTTTGAACGCTGAGTTCACCCTGCAAACCGGTTAAATCTTTTCCGTGGCATTCTATGCCGTTTGCCTTCAATGCATTTTCAATAAAAGGCTCAAGCTCCTCTACAACAATGAGCTTCTCGCATTTGCTTGCGAATTCCTTGAGCTTTTCAAATGCAATGGGATAGACCATTCCAAGCTTGAAAACCGCAAAATCGGGCAGGGCCTCTTTTACATATTGATAAACAGCGCCGGAACACACAATGCCGATTTTATTTGAACCCGCTCCGCCATGCTCAATTTTATTTATGCCGTCGAGCAAATCGGAGTTAATGTCGTTTGAAAGCCTCTTCTCCCGTTCCTCAACTACGGGGTGGCGTTTTCTCGCATTTGCCGGTACCATCACATATTTTGAAATGTCTTGCTTGTAAGGATATTCAACCTCTTTTCGCTCGCCTATTTCCACAAAGGAACGTGCATGGGCAATTCGTGTAGTGAGGCGCACGAACACAGGAGTGTCGTATTTTTCGCTTAACTCGTAAGCGAGCATTGTGAAGTCCTTTGCTTCCTGGCTGTCCGCTGGTTCAAGCATGGGAACATGTGCGCTTTGGGCATAGTAACGAGAGTCCTGCTCGTTTTGGCTTGAATGCATACCAGGGTCGTCGGCAACTGCGATTACAAGCCCTGCGTTTAGCCCGGTATATGAAAATGTAAAGAGCGGGTCGGCTGCCACGTTGAGGCCAACGTGTTTCATAGCGACTAATGCCCGCTTTCCTGCCATCGCTGCCCCAATGCCTACTTCCATGGATACTTTTTCATTAACCGACCACTCGGCATTTACTTCGTTGAAATTTGCGATGTACTCGGTTATTTCCGTACTGGGTGTGCCGGGATAGGCCGCTGCTACCTTAACGCCTGCTTCGTATGCGCCCTGGGCAACTGCATGGTCGCCGAGCATGAGTTTTTTCATTTGCACTTCTCACCACCTAAACAAAACGCAACCCCAATTCATGCCGCCGCCTATGGCCGGCATCGCTACCAGCATACCGGGTTTCAAACGCCCCTGCTGCTCCGCTTCGTAGAGCGCAATGGGAATGGATGCCGAAGACGTGTTTCCGTACCTATCAACGTTTATCATAACCTTTTCGTCCGAGAGCCCAAGGCTTTTGCCTACGGATTGTATTATGCGAATATTCGCCTGATGCGGAACAAAAAGGTCTATGTCGTTTATAGAGAGGCCCGCATTTTCCAAGGCCTTTTTGGTTATGTTCGCAAGCTCGGAGACAGCCAGTTTATAAACGGCGGTACCTTTCATTCTTAAAAAGGAATCCTCTGCGCCAAGGGTGTTTAAATAAAGTATGTCGGCTAAGCTTCCATCGGCGGCTAAAGCTGCGCCTACAAAACCGCGGTTGCTGTCTTCGCTTGCAGAGAGCAGAATTGCGGCGGAACCGTCTCCAAAAAGGACGCAGGTGTTGCGGTCGCTCCAATCCATAGTGCGGGAACAGATTTCCGCTCCGATAACCAAAATATTTTTGGCTTGCCCGGAGCGAATCATAAGAGCCGCCGTGTTAAGGGCCGGCGGAATAAAACCGCACGCAGCGGTAATGTCAAAGGCAAAGGCTTTGCTGCAACCGAGCTTTGCCTGAATGCCACAAGCTATTGCGGGAAACTGTTTGTCCGGAGACAGTGTACCGGCTATAATTCCATCTATTTCACTTGGGGAAACTCCGGCCTTTTCAATTGCGTTTTTTGCCGCAAAAGAACCGATATCCGCTGTTAAAATACTGCTGTCCTGTACTAAACGCCTCTCGGTTATGCCAGTTCGGTTTCTTATCCATTGGTCGTCGGTTTCAAGTCCCTTGGATTTGGCAAGGTCATCGTTTTTAGCGATGAATTCCGGCAGATATACGCCTACGGATTTTATAACGGCATTCATATCAGCCCCCGGCTTCTGCTTTTTTGATTGCGGATAATTTTTCCGCAATTTTTGCAGGAACGCCGGCCTTTGCAAATTTGCAAGCTGTAAACAGGGAATGGCGAATGGCTATGTAATCTGCCCTGCCGTGGGTCACTATGCCAACGCCGTTTAGCCCTAGGAGCAAGCCACCGCCGTGGTTTCTGTAGTCCCAAAGGCGGTCGAACTCCTTTGCCTTTTCGGTTTTCACCTCGCCGAATACCTCGTGCGCAAGCTCGTAAAAACCTTCCATGAGCTTCAGTATCACATTGCCGGCATAGCCGGGCGCAACCGCAACATCGGCATGGCCTTTGATAAAATCCCTGCCTTCCACATTGCCTATAAAGTTGAGGGGAGCTTGCTTTAGAAGCTGGTGGGCTTCTTGCAAAACCTCGGTGCCTTTTTTCTCCTCTTCGCCCATGTTTATCAAACCGACAGTCGGGTTTTCGTAGCCCATCACGGCTTCTGCATAAACGCTGCCGCAAAGGGCAAAGTCAACAAGAACGGGGGCTTTTTCGTCCACATTCGCGCCGCAGTCCACAAGAATGGCTTGGCGTTTGGCTGTTGGAACCGCGCAAGCTATGGCGGGACGCGCTACATTCGCAGCGCGGCCTAAAATCATAAGGCAAGCGGCCATCATCGCACCGGAGTTTCCGGCACTCACGCTGGCAACCGCAGCTCCCTGTTTTTGCAAGCCAACGCAAGTCACAAGCCCGGATTTGGGTTTTGTTTTCAGAACCTGGGTAGGAGGCTCATCCATAGCCACGAGGTCTGGAGCGTCTATAACGGTGATGGCGTCGCCAGAATAACCGTTCTTTTTCAACTCCTCTTTAACGGTGGCTTCGGGGCCGCACAGCAGAATATCAAAATTGCGCTCCGAGTCGTTTGCGGCCAAGACAGCGCCTTTAACGATTTGCTCCGGTGCGAAATCGCCGCCCATCGCATCCAGAGCTATTTTAACCTTAGGCACCCTCTTCTACCTTCATGCGTTTAACGCCGTTATAGTATCCACACGCTTCACAAACTCTGTGGGGGCGTTTAACCGCGCCGCACTGCTCGCACTTTGCCATTGCCGGAACTTCCAGCTTATAGGAATTATGGCGGCGTTTATCGCGCCGTGCAGTACTGGTTTTTCTTTTTGGAACAGCCATTTTTTCTCCTTGCTAAAACTTTTCCTTAACCGGAATCATTGGTTCTTGGAGTATAACCAATTGACGCACGGTTTCAGTTAAATCCGCTTCATTTTGGTTGACGGGAACTTTGATTTTAAAGAAATCTTCGCTTCCGTCATCCTCTTGTTGCTGCGTTAGACCTTGTTCCTGAAGCACCAGAACGTCCACTTCTATTTCAAAAGGCCGTTCAAATAGCTCCAGGGTTTTGGCACACGCAAATTCCTGCGAACCGCTTGCAATTCCTTTAACGGTAAAGCCGCCTTTTTCCTTGTAAACCGCAAAATTACAATTCAATGGCCCCTTTAATCGCAACTCCCTGAACAAAACCGGTTCATCGCTCTCCAAAAGCGAAAAGGTCTGCTCAGGCACACTATTGACAAGGCGTATTCGCAATATTCGTAAAATATAGAAAAAAAGCTGTGGTGTCAAGGTTGCTGGGGTTGAATGTTGAATTAGGCGAATGCCCGAAGGGGTGAGACACAGAAAGTGCCGAAAAAATGCAGAAAAGTGTCAACAGTTGTTTGCAAAATGCAGAAAATTAAATTTTTTTTCCCGTTTCTTCCGTCTAATGGGTAACAAACAAAACGGAGGACTTCCCCATGACGGCAAATTCAGATGAAACTGCGACCAACCGCAAGTACAAGAACAGCGTGTTCACAAAACTGTTCGGTACACCCGAAAAAGCACTGGAACTCTACAACGCCATAAGCGGCAAAAACTACCCCCCAAACACCAAAGTCAAAATAGTGACTCTTTCGGACGTTCTCTACATGGAGCAACTGAACGACATCTCTTTTGTGATAGATGGCAAACTGGTGGTGTTAATAGAGCATCAATCTTCTATAAACGAGAACATGCCGCTCAGAATGCTTATGTATGTAGCTCGTGAATACGAGCTGCTTACAAACGGCAGGGATTTGTACAAGGAGCATAAAATTAAAATTCCGTCTCCGGAATTTGTAGTTTTGTACAATGGCGAGAAGGAGATGGAAGATTTCAAGGAAATGAAGCTGTCTGATTCCTTTGAGCTTGCGCAAGACTTTCCCAATCTTGACCTTGTTGTTAAGGTTTACAATATCAACAAGGGCCGGAATGCGGAGATGGCAGCAAAGAGTTCGTCTCTCAGCGGTTATGAGGAGTTCATAGCCGCAGTTAGGGAGAACCATAAGTCAATGAGCTTGAAGGAAGCTATTAGAGTTGCTATAAGGAGTTGCGTTGGCAAGGATATATTGGTGGAGTTTTTAACTGAGCATGGCTCGGAGGTAGAAAACATGCTTTTTCACGAATGGAATTGGGATGAAGCCCTTGAGGTCAGGTATGATGAGGGTGTTACTGTTGGCGTAGCTATCGGCAAAGAAGAAGGTATTGCCATTGGTGAGGCTAGAGGCGTTGCCATTGGCGAGACTAGAGGCATTACCATTGGCGAGGCGAGAGGCGAGACCAAAGGCCTTTTGCATAC
>JAISSJ010000098.1 GCA_031273195.1 Candidatus Fibrimonas sp. | reverse complement strand
TGGATGGTTGATACCGACGAATTCCTTGAATGGTGCAAGGAAACCGGCACAAAGCCCATGTTTACCGTGAATTTCGGCACGGGAACTCCTGAAGAAGCTGCAAGATGGGTGGAGTACACAAACAAAAAGAAAAATGCGAGTGTGGTTTACTGGGAACTGGGCAACGAGCTTTATGGCGATTGGCATCCTCAATACGCAAAATACGGTGCGGATAAAGGCCATGCTTACGGCAAGCGAGCCAGAGAATTTATTGCGGCCATGAAAAAGGTTGACCCTAAAATAAAAATTGGCGTTTTAGGCGTGCTGGATGGCGAATGGAACGAGAATGTTCTAAAATACACGGCAGATGTCGCAGATGCCTTGATTATCCATCACTACCCGCAGCATTTTGGCGAAGAAAACGACTTTGCTCTGCTGGCTTCTCCGCAAACCCTGGAAGGCATTTATTCCCGTGTCCGGCAATCTGTTAAAAAACTTTCGCCCAAAAAGGACCTGGAGATTTGGCTAACGGAATGGAACTCGGTCGATTTCAATCCGGGGCCGCAATCCATATCCTTGATAAACGGTTTGTTTGTAGCCGATTACCTCGGTATGCTCGCTAAGTTGGGCACCGGCTCTGCTCAATACTGGGACATTCACAACGATATTACCCCGGAAGGCGGAGACTACGGCTATCTTTCGCGTTCATACGAAGAACTTATTGGCGGCAACAAGCCCAGACCCAGCTACTACGCTTTCCAGATGGCGAGCGATGGCATCAGGGGCAAGCTTGTTGAGAGCAACAGCGGCAGCACAGACTTGACCACCTATTTGGCTGTTAACGGCAAAAAGAAAGCGATGCTGGTGATAAATAAAAATCCCTACACCGCTTTCAAGGGTACAATCAAGGTTCCCGGCTTTGCAGGCAAGGCAAAGGTAGAGGTTTTGGCTGCTCCAAAAGGGCAAGCGGCCGGCAAGGTGATTAAAATTGACCCGCCCAAAGCGTCCACGCAAGACATAAAGGAAGGCAGCGCAGTGACATTCCCGGCGCATTCAATAACGTTGATTACGATAGAGTAAAAATGTTATTGTCCATTGTTGCCATTATTGTAGAGACGGATTATCCGTCTCTACGGTGGCGATAATTGCTATATTTTATTCCACAAAAAAAGGAAAGGTATCATGGTATTCTCAAGCATAATAGCCGAAGAATTGAAAATTGAAGAGCACCGCATTAAAGCGGCTTTGAAGCTCATGGAAGAAGGCGGCACTGTGCCGTTTATTGCCCGCTATCGCAAAGACCAAACCGATAATTTGGACGAGACCCAGTTGCGCGATATTCAGCACAGGAAGGAATCCCTAGCGGAGCTTTCGGAGCGCAAGGAAACGGTTTTGAAAACCATTGAGGAGCTTGGCAAGCTAACCCCTGAGCTAAAAGCTCAAATTGATGCTTGCCGCAACAAAAATCTGCTGGAAGATATTTACGCTCCATACAAGCCCAAACGTAGCACTCGTGCTACGATTGCAAAAGACAAGGGCATGGAGCCGCTTGCTAAAATAATATGGGAACAGGAAGAAACAACCAACTCCGCAGAGACAATAGCCATGGCCTTTCTCTCGGAAGAAAAAGGCGTTGCAGACCCTGCAGCCGCAATCAAGTTCGCCTTGGATATTTTGGCGGAAGACGTTGCAGACAACACCGAGTTTCGCCAGTACCTGCGTGCTCAAATTGAGAAGCAGGGCAAAATGGTTTCCAAGGTTAAAAAGGAATTTGAAGGCAAGGAGAGCAAGTTCAAAAACTACTACGATTTCTCGGAGCCGCTCGGTGCAATACCGAGCCACAGAATGCTTGCGATGAGGCGTGGCGAAAAGGAAAAGGTTCTGCGCTTGTCCATAGAGGTTCCGGACGAAACTTTGGTAGGCTATCTTTGCGAAAAAGTGATTAAAAGGGATGGCGTTTGGAAGCCGCACTTGGAAGCCATGTGCAGAGACTCTTGGGAACGTTTGCTGAAACTGAGCTTGGAGGGTGAAGTCAGGCTCTCGTTGAAAGAGGTTGCAGAGCTAGAGGCATTTAAAGTTTTCGCCAAAAATTTGGCGGATATTTTGCTTGCTCCACCCGCAGGTCACAGATCCGTTTTGGCTTTGGATCCCGGCTTTAAGAGCGGAATAAAGGTTGCCGTTTTGGACATCAACGGCAAATTTCTGGACCACGGCGTAATATACCCGTTGGAGCCTCAGAGGGAGGTTTCAAAGTCCGCCGCATACTTGGCAGAACTCGTTGAAAAATATGATATAGACTTGATTTCAATAGGCAATGGCACCGCAAGCCGAGAAACAGATGATTTTGTAAAGGAAATCTCGGCACGATTGAAAAACAAACGTGGCGAGAGCCCTGTTGGTGTTATTGTGAATGAGTCCGGCGCATCCGTTTACAGCGCAAGCGAGTTGGCTATAAAGGAATTCCCAAAAGAAGATGTGACAACAAGGGGCGCAATTTCCATAGGCCGCCGCTTGCAAGACCCTTTAGCGGAATTGGTAAAGGTAGAAGCGAAAGCCATCGGGGTTGGGCAGTACCAGCATGATGTGAACCAAAAGGAACTTCAGAAGAGATTGGACGAAGTTGTGGAAAGCTGCGTGAACAAAGTAGGCGTAGATGTGAACAGCGCAAGCATTGCATTGCTCGGATATGTTTCCGGCGTTAATAAGAATCTGGCGGAAGGCATTGTTAAGCACAGAGACGAGCATGGCACATTTGCAAGCCGTGAAGCGTTAAAAGAGATTAAGGGCTTTGGGCAAAAGACATTTGAGCAGGCTGCGGGATTCTTGCGCATTCACGGTGCGGAAAATCCATTGGACAACAGCGCGGTTCATCCGGAAAATTACGGCTTGGTTGAGAAGATTGCGGAAAAAGCCGGTTCTCCCTTAAACGAGCTTATAGGCAATGCAACCGTTTTGCATTCCCTTTCCGTAAGCGATTTTACCGACCCTGAAAACGGGATTGGCAAAAATACCGTTGAAGATATTTTAGCGGAACTGGAAAAACCGGGCCGCGACCCACGCAAGGAATTCCACTATGCAAAGTTCAATCCGAAAATCAAAACAATGCAGGATTTGATAACCGGCAGTTGGCTGGAAGGCGTTGTTAGCAATGTCACAAATTTCGGTGCTTTTGTGGATATTGGAGTTCATCAAGACGGTTTGCTGCACATTTCCGAAATGAGTGAAAATTTTGTGAAAGACGCAAAAACCTTTTTAACCCTTGGCGATGTGGTTAAGGTGAGGGTTGTTTCCGTTGATGCACCCAATAAACGCATTTCGCTTTCCATGAAACAGGAAAACGAGCGCAGAGTTGGCAGCAAAAACATTCCTCAAAAGGCACCTCCCAAAGCGGCAACGCTCGCAGACTTAAAGGCACGTTTTTCCGGCAAGGCGCAAAAACAGGCGCTTCAAAACCGGAACATTCCAAAAAAGCCGGCAGCGGCAGCCGTTAAAAAAAGCGATGTGCTGGCCAGGTTGAAGAGTGCTATGAAGGGCGGGTTATAGTTTACTGAAAGTTCTGCAACTCCTGCAGAATGCCGAATAAATTATTTCCTATCCCGTACCTGTTTTCAATGTTGTCGTAAAAATAACGCAGGTCTTTTTCCGTGTCTTGGTTTAGCTTGTCTATGTTGGAGAGCAAATGATGAACGATTACATCAGACTTGCTTTCGTTTGCAAAAGCCTGTATTCTTCTGTTCGTTTCCAAATGGCTTATTATGTACCTGACACTTGAAATCTGCTCTTCCATAAAATAAACCAGCACAACTTCTTCCTGCAAAATTCCCCAGCGATGGTCTTGGGAGTAAGGCTCTATTCTTTCGGATTTGTTACAGGCAACCGCAGCCTTTGCATAAGACGAGCATATGTTCAAAAGCTCCTCAAACTCGTAAAGCTCCGGCAACAACTCCTGTTCATCGGGCGGTTTCTCGGAATCTACCGCCTTTTTTATCTTTCTGAACTGGTAGTTGGACTTTTCGTAGTACAAATTGCGCATCTGGCGGTTATACGTGCGATTGCGCATAACCTGCTGCGAGGGGGGAACGTGAATTTTAACCGTAGTTTTCATAGCACCGTCACTTTGCGAATACCGGCAACCGTTTGCAGCGATTGCTCGATGTTTTTTATTTGAGCGGAGTTAAAGGCGAGTAAATCTACCCTGCCGTTAACGCGCCCTTCCTTACTCTCAAAAATAGTTTTTTTTACAAGCGCATTGTGCCTTGCAATGGCGTTGAAAATATCCTTTTCTATAGCCACCCTGTCTGTAGCCTCTACCCGTAGAACGCATTTTTGCCCCAGTTCGGCTTGTTCCGGGGTTTCCCATTGCAAAGTGAGCCGTTGCTCCTGCGGAATTTTGTTCAGAATTTTGCAATCTTCCTTGTGGATCTCTATTCCCTTGCCGCTTTTCAAAATTCCCTCTACCGGGTCTCCCGGAAGAGGGTTGCAGCATGAGGCGTAGTTCAGCAAAAACCTTTCGTTATAGCCTATGCTTATAGGGGTCTCTTCGCTGGAACCGAATACATTGAACAGCTTGAGCTTTGACCAGGCATAGGAGCTATCCGAATATTGTTTTAAGAAAGTGAAAATTTCTTCCAGGGGAATGTCGCCTTTGCCAAGGTTTTCGTAAAAGGAGCTTATGTTTTGAACTTTAAAGGCTTTGCAAATATCGGAATTTAAAGGGGAATTTACATTTGATATTTTCAAATTTTGCAATTCCTTTTGCCAGATTTTTTGCCCTAAAACCACGGATTGCGTTGTGAGGGTTTTTCGCAGCCAGTGCTTTATGGAGGCTTGGGCTTTTTGAGTTTTGACCATGGAGAGCCATGTTTCCTGCGGTTCCTGAGAATTGCTTTGCAAAATTTGAACTGTTTCGCCAATGGGAATGGGAGCATCTATGGTTAAAACCTTACCGGCGGCACGTGCCCCCAAGCAATGCAACCCCAAATCCGTATGCACGGCAAAGGCAAAATCCAGAATGGTAGCTCCCAGCGGCAGGGTGATTTTTTTCCCCTGCGGTGTCCATGCGTATGAATCTTCGGGCAAAAGGCTTTCGTGCAAGAATCCTAAAAATTCCGTTGAGTTCGGGATTTCCTTTTGCATTCTGTTTATTTTGCTCACCCAATCCATATTTTTTTCAAGCTCTTCCTTTTTCAAATTGAACTTGTATGCCCAGTGCGCCGCCATGCCGTATTCTGCGGTTTCGTTCATGTCTTTGGTTCTTATTTGAACCTCAACGAGCTTTCCCTGGGGGCCTATGATAGTTGTGTGCAGGCTTTGATAGAGGTTGGGTTTGGGGATGGCTATATAATCCTTGAAGCGGCTGTACAGGGGCATCCATAAATTATGCACATAGCCCAGAGCTACGTAGCAGTCCGTTATTTGATTGGCGATAATTCTTATGGCGAAAATATCGTACAGCTCGTCTATTTTGCAACCTCTGGTTTTCATCTTTTCGTATATGCTGTAAATATGTTTTGAGCGGCCTTTTATGTCGCAGTCCAGTTGCTCCAGATTCATTTTTATGTTCAGCGGAAAAATTATGGATTGTATATAGTCTTCCCTTTCTTTGCTGGTGAATTGCAGATGATTTTCTATTGCGGCGTATTCGTCGGGGTTCAGGTATTTGAAGGCAAGGTCTTCCAGTTCAAACTTGAATGAGTAAAGCCCAAGGCGGTGGGCGAGCGGGGCGTAAAAATCCAGGGTTTCCTTGCTTATGGCTTTTTGCCTTTCCGGAGCTAGGTATTGCAAAGTGTGCATATTATCCAAGCGGTCTGCGAGTTTTATAGCTATGATTTGCGGGCGTTTTGAAACGTAGGCTAAGAATTTCTTGAAGGTTTCGGCTGTGCGGTCTATTCCTTTTTGTATATCGGATATTTTGGTCACGCTATCCACCATTTCCGCTATTTCCGTTCCGAATGCCTCCCGTATTTCTTCGGTTGAATATTTTGTGTCTTCTACAACGTCGTGCAAAAAGCCTGCGGCTATAACCGTGGTATCCATTTTCAATTCGGCCAAGGTCTTAGCCACATTGGTAGGATGCACCACGTAAGGCTGGCCGCTTTTGCGCAACTGCCCTTTGTGGGCATCTATTACAAAATTTAGAGTTTTTATAATAAGCTCCCTGTCCAGCTTAGGATTTATGTCTATAAGAGACTGAGCTATATCTTCGGGAGTCATGATAGAAATTTAGAAAAATATTCTTCCATCCCGCAAAATATTTATTACCAACGAATTATTGGATTGTAGGGGCGTTGCCTGCAACGCCCAAAATGCGGCCGTGGCGGTCGTAGGGGCAGACCTGCGTGTCTGCCCAATATGCGGTGATGTTCGCCCGTTTGCTGCGATATTAACCCATTCACCACGATATTGCAAAATATGCGGCGTTTTGTTGCAGGGCGTTGGTTGTTG
Source organism: Candidatus Fibrimonas sp. (assembly GCA_031273195.1). Taxonomy (GTDB): domain Bacteria; phylum Fibrobacterota; class Fibrobacteria; order Fibrobacterales; family Fibrobacteraceae; genus Fibrimonas. The sequence goes on along the minus strand of JAISSJ010000098.1, from coordinate 3,198 downwards.
AAAGGGCGTTGCAGGCAACGCCCCTACGGCGGCGGTTGCCGTGATATGCGGCAGGGCAAACGACGTGGCGAAAAGGGCAAATATCCCCGCAAAGAGGGCAGACACGCAGGTCTGCCCCTACACCAAATAACGGCCACCCCTTGACAAACCCGCAAATTTTTTCTAAATTTACCCTTCAAATGCCCCATTTCACCCAAAAAACGCCTCAAACCAAACCTGGCTGTGCCAGTTTTTGGGCGTATTTTGCGACAATCGCATTTTTGAACCCCCCCCCCCCCCCCCAAAAACCCCCCCCACATAATTTCACAAAGATAGGGCCCAATAAAATTCTCGACAGGGAAAACAAAAGAACCTTGACCGAAATAGACCTGCTGCTTGAAAACGGGGAAGAATCTATGGCGGTGGAAATAAAGACCGATTTAAGCGTAAAATGGGTAAATAAGCATTTGGAGAGGCTAAAATTGCTTCGCAAGCACGAAAACATAACGGGCTTAAGGGGCAAAACTCTTTACGGTGCCGCTGCCGGAATATCCATAGACAGCGAAGCCAAGGACTTAGCACTTGAAAATGGCATGTATGTTATAAGAATGATAGAGGACGAAGAGCGATTGGAGGTGTTCGTTCCGCCAAGAGGCTATATAGGCAGGGGGGGAAAATACCCCTACACCCCTTGACAAACCCACAAAAAATTTCTACATTTACCCTACAAATGCCGCACACCACCCAAAAAACGCCTCTCGCCCGACCCCCTCACATAGGCTCTGCGGTGCGTATTTGCAATTTTACCCCCCCCCCCCCCCTTAAACAGCCTCTCTAGAATCGTTTCTAATAGGCCTAGAATGGCGTATAACGCACGTTGGAAGGCGAGGGATACATTTTTCACCAAATTCACAAAGGAGGCCTTATAATGGCTGAGAATGAGTTACGTAGGCACAAGATAAAGGCAGAATTGTTTCTCTTTCTTTTTTGTTTTGCAATAAGTGCATTTGCGCAAGACAGGCCGGAGAAGGCAGCCGTCTATGTGTCCGGTGCCGGCGAAGCCGGCATAAACAAGTCTTTCGGCAACAAGCTGCTCTTTGCAATCACGCAAAGCGGCAAGTATGCGGAAATCGGAAACGCGGAGGCTTTCCACAGCGAGCTTTCGAAAAGCCCTCATGCCGATGCCAGCCAAATTGCCCAAGCCGCCAAGCAGCACGGTGCGGATATCGTTTGCGTGGTTGGCCTGACCGAGGTGCTAGGTGCCTACTCCATCTCCGCCCGGCTTATAAGAACCTCCGATTTGCAGGTTCTCAAAACGGCCCTGGTTGACCGCTCCCTTAAATCGCTGGACGACCTTACCGCGGCTTCCGATGAGCTTGCAGCCCGTCTTCTTGACCTGCCTCTGCCTCCCTCTACAAGCCCTGCCGCCCCGGCTTCAAGCCCTGTTGCTCCGCCTCAAACCCCTGTTGCTGCGGCAGCCCAAAAGGAATGCAAGAGCAAATTCAACCTCAACGAGCTTGTTTCCAAAATATCCAGCGGCTTTCCCTCCCAGTTGAAGGACTGCTCCGCTGCCCTTGCCAAGAATATGGCATTGGCTGCGTCCCCTTTCGGCAAGAAGACCGAGATGAAGGAGCCTAAGGCGTTCATGGTTGAATGCACGATAGACGGCATCAAGCATAAACTTCCTGCTGGTGCGGTGGAGTACATCAAGCCTGTAGAGAGTTTTTTGCAGATAATCCTGAACGCTGCTTCTTCTGGTGGCAGCCTGGATGTGAAGAAACTTTCCGGTGCGATTGGCAGCATGAATATAAATGACCTGATAAACGAGTTGAAGACCAAGGCGGCCAATGACGAGTGTGCATCTGATGAGCCGTATGAACCGCCTGATGAGCCTGAGAGCGAAGAAGAAGATTCGGAGGCTAAAAAGGGCAGGAAATTTGCGTCGTTTGGTTTGCGGGCTGGGATTAACTTTTCGCATTTGTACGCAGATTATTATGGTTATTATGGTGACGAAAGCGGCACTTATGGTTCCACTCTGGGGCTTCAATTTGGCTTGCTGCTAGACTTAGCTCCTGCCAGTTGGTTCCATCTTCAGCACGGCATTATGTATATCCAGAAAGGGACGTCCGATGAAAATATCACTTCGCATTATATAGAGCTTCTCCCCGTGTCGCTTTCATTTAAATTTGCGGCGTTCAGAATAGGTGCCGGCCCATATTTTGGCTTCTGCGTTGCAGCACCGTATGACTACATTGACAGTGAAATTGATATAGGCATCAATGCGGTCTTGGGTTTTGACATAGGGATGTTTTACATAGGAACGTTCTATGACTATGGCTTGGTTAATGTGAGCAATAGAAGGAATTTCGATTTTTACAACCGCACACTTGGCTTCAACTTGGGGATAAATCTATGAAGAAGTTTCTTTTTTCCGTATGTTCCGTTTTGGCGATTCTGGGTTGCGGCGGCGACACGAATGGCCTTCCTCCTATTTGGCAGGATGATTATGGCTATAACAACTACGGCTATTGCCGCTACAATGATAGATGCGAATACATGAGCGTAGATGACTGCTACAATTATTACGGCGGCAGCAGTTACGGCGATGACAGCAATTGCGGCAATTATGGCAACTATGGCTATTGCCGCTATAATAATGAATGCGAATATATGAGCGTAGATGAGTGCTATTATTATTACGGTGGCAGCAATTACGGCGGTGACAACACTTGCGGTAATTATGGCTATCCCAGCAGTAGCTCTAACAGAAGTTCTTCCAGCGGCAGTTATACCGGTTCATATGGCTCCGTGTACTACGAAGGCCAGAGTTACAAGACCGTAGCGATAGGGACTCAAACTTGGATGGCAGAGAATTTGAATTACGCCCCCAATTCAGGAACATTTATTTCATGCAATACGTATGATTGTTCCACTTATGGTCGCTTGTACGATTGGTCAACCGCTATGTCCCTTCCATCAAGCTGCAATTCCAGTACTTGCTCAAACCAGGTACAGTCCAAGCACAGGGGCATTTGCCCCAATGGTTGGCATATACCGAGCAATGACGATTGGGATAAATTGTTTCGTTATGTTGATAATGTAAGTGGCTCGGGCCTTTACGACAGCCCAACAGCGGGTAGATATTTAAAGTCAACGACAGGCTGGAACAGCGGTGGCAACGGTACCAACCAGTATGGATTTTCGGCCCTGCCGGGCGGC
>JAISSJ010000076.1 GCA_031273195.1 Candidatus Fibrimonas sp. | reverse complement strand
TTTTTTATAATCCATTCTTTTAATTCTGGATATTTGGAAATAATTAATGAGCAATCTGCTCGAAATTCTGCCACTTCTCTTTCTTTGTGCAAATACTTTAAAAAATCTACTTCTGTTTGGAAATATAATTTTACCGGCATATCTTGAATTCCATGTTCTTTTTTCTTGGTAGTTTGATATTTAATAGAATATCCGTAACCTTTTTACAATCACGGAATTTTTTCTATCTTACCCCACACAATGCAAACCATAGCCACATCAAAACACCCTGCACCGCAGGCTCGGCAAAAAGACCCCGCAGGTCAGGCGGGACGTGTTTAGGCTGATTTGTCTAAACAATGTCATAAAAAGATATATATACACAAAACTTTTTGAACCCTTCCCGCAAGTCCGCAGGAAGGCCTCAAAATCGCAGAAATGGTTCGAAAAGTGTTTCTACCCCCATGCAAGTCCGCAGAAAGGGTTCGAAAAGTGTTTCTACCCCCATGCAGGTTGCAGGAAGGGTTCGAAAAGCGTTTCTGCCCCCATGCAGGTTGCAGGAAGGGTTCGAAAAGTGTTTCTGCCCCCGTGCAGGTTGCAGGAAGGGTTCGAAAAATGTTTCTACCCCCATGCAAACTTGCAGGAGGGATTCGAAAAGTTTTCAAAGACCATTTTCGCAGGAATTTTACCAAAAAACAGGTTTTTTCACCAAAAAACACAGGAGAAACAGCAGTGAAAATTAACAAAACCTATCCGTACAGACTTAGAAATGACGCACATTTCCAGTTTTACACCGAATTCCGCAACCTCGTTCAGAAGGAGGAGGCGGTAAAACAGAAAATCGCCTCCCAGTTTGAGGAATGGCTTCCCCTTTACGACAAGGAAGACGCCGCCCTCAAAAAAATCCAAAAAAGTGCCATCACCGCACAAATCCAGGATGCGGACAGGGCAAGGGACGAGATTTACGCCGGCATGGTGGAGACCAGCAACGCCGCCTTGAAGCATTTCAGCGAGGAAGTGCGGAGTGCGGCGGCACGGCTTAAAATAGTGTTTGACACTTACGGCGAGGTTGTGAGAAAGCCTCTGAACGAGCAGACTTCGGCGGTTTATAATATTTTGCAGGAATTGAAGGGCAAGTATGCCCCGGACACGGCACTTGTCGGCATAGCGAGTTGGGTTTCGGAGCTTGAAGCCCGCAATAATGCTTTTGCGGATTTGATGCGTGAGCGTTTTGACGAGACAGCGGCTCGGACGGACATTGTGCTTAAAGAGGCACGGACGGAAGTTGACAACGCTTATTTTGCCATGCGTGAGAAAATCAACGCCCTTGTGATTGTAGAGGGCGTGGCGGTCTATGAGAATTTTATCAGAACGCTCAATGCCGTGATAGCTAAATATGTTTTGCTGGCGAAGCCCAGAGGCGGCAGGGGCGGGGAGCAGTCGGAACAGCAAAATGAAACAGCGGAGGCACAATGAAATTCACCTTTAACCTTAACAAAAAGGAGTTCAATATGAAAAAAGCAGCAATAGCATTCCTACTAACCTGCACAGCGGTTTTCGCCCAGCAAAAAGGCACATTCAAAGATTCCCGTGACGGCAAAACATATAATACCGTCAAAATTGGCAACCAGACTTGGATGGCGGAGAATTTGAATTACAATGTCAAAGGCAGCAAGTGCTACGGAGAAGGAGGTGGAGTTGTAATAGGTTGGGATGAAAAAAAAGATATTCCCATTACAAAAACATTATCAAACGCAGAAGTGCAAGCTAATTGTGCGAAATATGGCCGTCTTTACACTTGGGCAACGGCTATGAACATAGATGCAAAATTCAATAAAGATAACTGGCGGGGAAACGATGAAAGGCATCGTGGCATTTGCCCGGAAGGTTGGTATTTACCGAGCGGATATGGTGGGAATAATGCTGGAGATGCTTTCAGGTATGGTGAATGGAAAACTCTTATAGATTTCGTAAGTAATAACCCGGGCAACCACGGCTTTTCCACTCTTCTGGGCGGCAGGGGCGGCTCGGATGGTAAATTCTACGATATTGGTAAATATGCTAGCTGGTGGGCCAGTGAGCATTCTGAGGGTGCAGCCTATTATGTCGACCCCGATGGCAGCGGCGGATTCGGCCACAGTTGGACCGAAAAAGGCTTCTTTTTTAGTGTTCGTTGCATCCGCAATCCAACTAAAGAAGAAGAAGCGGCGGATAAAGCTGCTCAAGCCGCTAAAGCAGAAGAAGAACGAAAAGCGAAGGCAGCAGAAGCGGCAGCACGGGAAGCAGAAAAAGAAGCGGCCAGAAAAGTTCCTGTTCAACTAGGTTCTTTCACTGACCCAAGAGACAAAAAGACCTACAAAACCGTTAAAATAGACAATCAAATATACAATCAAACCTGGATGGCAGAAAACCTGAATTACGATATAAAAGGCAGTGCATGCTGGCTAGACAAACCGGACTATTGCAAAAAATACGGCCGTCTATACAACTGGGACGATGCGATGAAAGCCTGCCCAAGCGGTTGGCATTTGACAAAAGGCGGGGAATGGCTTGAGCTTGTGAAATTCGCAGGGGGCGATAAAACCGCAGGAAAAAAACTCATGGCAAAAAGCGGCTGGGATAAATGCAAAGGGGAAAAACAGGAATACATTTCAGGCAACTTTTACAAGGTAAAATACGATGCCTGCGGCACGGATGACTTCGGTTTCTCCGCCCTGCCGGGCGTCCCATATGAGGCAAATAAAAATATGGATCAAGGTGCCTGGTGGACTGCCAGTGAGAACGGCAGTACCAGTGCTTATTTCTACTCAATGACCTCCTACAGCGAGAAGGCAAACTATGCCCCCACCGACAAGAGCGGCTTTAAAAGCGTGCGTTGCATCAAGGACGGCGGAACAACCCCCGCTCCGTCGCCAACGTCAACGCCTGCTCCAACCCCAACACCGGCACCTGCCCCAACGCCCACGCCAACTCCCGCTCCGGCACCTGCTCCAACCCCAGCACCGGCAAACAACGCCTCAACTACAATGTATTGCGTAATCTACATGGGCGGCAAACTGACAACCTGCACGGAGATGAAAGACACAAAGGAGGACAAATCCAAGTGCGACACGCAAAACAAAGGCCTGAAAATGGTGCGTGGCGAAGCCAAATGGACGGCCACAAAACCTAACACCAAATGCGGGAAGTAAACTATGGAGTTCAACATGAAAAACGCAACAATAGCATTACTGCTAATCTGCACAGCAGCTTTTGCCCAGCAAAAAGGCACCTTCAAGGATTCCCGTGACGGCAAAACCTACAAAACCGTCAAAATCGGCAAGCTAACCTGGATGGCGGAGAACTTGAACTACGCCGCCCCCGAAAGCAAATGCTACGATGACAAACCCGACAACTGCGAAAAATACGGCCGTCTTTACAGATGGGCAGACGCAAGAGAGGCCTGTCCGTCCGGCTGGCATTTCTCAAAAAACGATGAATGGATGGCGTTGATGAAAGTGGCGGCTACTGACGGTTTTGTAACTATGGCGGGAACCAATCTGAAAGCCAAAAGCGGCTGGGACAGAGACGACAAAAAAAACAAAGACGGCAACGGCACCGACAAATACGGTTTTTCGGCTCTGCCGGGTGGCTACTGTTCCAGTAAAGACAAAAAATGCAACTACTTTGACAGAGCCGGCACAATCGGTTACTGGTGGACCGCCGATATGACCAATATCATCCACTCCCCCTACTGGCGCATAATCTACAACAACGAGAACCTCTACACTAACGACACTGATAGGTATGACTTTCACTCTGTTCGTTGCGTTCAGGATTGAGTGCGAAGCCCCGCCGCTGGCGTAGCGGGGGGCTTATTTTCTATATTTGTTCGGCGGCCCTTTGCTTAACCCTGTTTTTGTGGCGGCGGCAATGTCGCTTAGTTCCGTTTCGGTAATTGCAAATGCCCTGCGTTTGAAGGAGAAGACAAAATGATAAAAACCGAGTTTAAAGTTGAAAGCATGTCGTGCGGGCATTGTGCTAAAGCAATCACCGAAGCGGTTGGAGCTTTGCCGGGCGTTGCGAATGTTGCGGTGGATTTGGCAACCAAAAGCGTTATGGTGGAGTATGACCCAAATGAGGCGGATATGGATAAAATCAAGGCTGAAATTGAAGAAATGGGGTATAATGTATGCACAGATTCAGTTTAACTTTTCTATCTTCTCACAATGCTAAAAAAACATCCTTCTTTCGCCGGCATTAAAGGACCTATTCTCACCGTTATTATGGACGGGGTTGGAATTTCCAAAAACGAAGTGGGCAATGCGGTGGCTTTTGCACGCAAGCCCGTTTTGGACAGGCTTTTTGCCAAGTATCCCTACATAACGCTCAGAGCACATGGCACCGCAGTTGGAATGCCCAGCGATGAGGATATGGGAAATTCCGAGGTTGGGCATAATGCCATCGGTGCAGGGCAGGTGTATAATCAGGGAGCAGCCTTGGTTGCAGACTCTATAAAAGAAGGCGAGATTTGGAACAGGGATGCCTGGAAGGAGATTGTGAAGGGTGCGGCAAATGGAACTCTGCATTTTATAGGCTTGTTTTCCGATGGCAATGTCCATAGCCACATAGACCATTTGAGGGCGATGATTGCCCAAGCCAAGAAAGAAGGGTTGAAGCGAGTTAGGGTTCACACGCTTTTGGATGGCAGAGATGTTCCCGAAACGAGTGCTTTGGATTATGTTGAGCCTTTTGAAAAATTTTGCTCCGAATTGAGCGATTCCTCGTTTGATGTTTGCATTGCAAGCGGCGGCGGCAGAATGAAAATCACAATGGACAGGTATGAGGCAAACTGGAAAATGGTTGAACTCGGCTGGAAAACCCATATTCTGGGCGAAGGGGACAAGTTTGAGAGTGCTTCCCTTGCCGTAAAAGCCCTGCGTGAGAAATTCAAGGGAACAATAGACCAGGACTTGCCGCCCTTTGTGATTGCAAAAAACGGCGAACCGGTCGGCACAATTCAGGATGGCGATTCCGTTGTGTTTTTCAATTTCCGTGGCGACAGAGCCATTGAAATTACCCGTGCTTTTGAAGAAGGAACTTTTGACAAATTTGACCGCAAACGCTACCCAAAGGTCACTTATGCGGGAATGTTGCAATACGA